>NZ_JBEZDO010000011.1:0-236414 GCF_040648355.1 Nonomuraea sp. NPDC049152
CACGACCAGTTCGTCGTCATCGAACGTCGTCAGCATGAGCACCCGGGTCGCCGGTGCGATCCTGACGATCTCCGCCGTGGCGGCGACCCCGTCCATGCGCGGCATGCGGATGTCCATCAGTACCACGTCGAGGCGGTGCCGCCGGACGACCTCGATCGCGTCGCTGCCGTTCGCGACGTCGTGGGTGACCTCGATGCGTTCGTCGGCCGACAGCACCGTACGGAGCGAGGCCCGCAGCAACTCCTGATCGTCGACGAGCATGACACGGATCCCGGTCATGCCCCCTCCTTCGTGGGGAGCCGCGCCCGCAGCACCCACCCGTCGTCCCCGTCGTCTATCGACAGGGTGCCGCCTGCGGTACGCACACGTTCCTCGATCCCTATCAAGCCGGTCCCCTGGCTGCCGCCGTCGCGAAGCGCCTTGCCGCCGTCGTCGCGCACCTCCACCACCACCTCGGCCGGGGTCCAGCGCAGGCGAACGGTCACCTCGACCGGTGGTTCGAGGTGGCGCAGCGCGTTGGTGATGCCCTCCTGCACGGTACGGACCGCCGCGACCTCGGCACTCAGGCTCATCGGCCGTCGCTCACCCACCTCCGCGAACGTCACCGCATGGAGCGGGCTCGCCGCCGAGGCCGCGAGGTCAGGGAGGGCATCGAGCGAGATCGGGACCTCTCTGGGCCGGGAATCGGCGCGCAGCGCCACGGTGGCCGGGCCCAAGGTGGCCAGCATCGCTCGCAGACCTTGGTGGGCGTCCCGGCCGGCCTCGGCGATGTCGCCGAGTTCGCGGCGGGTCGCCGGATCCGCCGTCGTCACCGCCGTGGCCTCGATCCGCGCGACCATGACGGTGACCGTGTGGGCGATCACGTCGTGCAGGTCGCGGCGGATGCTGGCCCGTTCGTCCGCGACCGCCGCGGCCAGTCGTTCGCTCTCGGCTCGTCGGCCGGCCTCGTGCCTGCGGCGTACCAGCAGGGCCGCAAGCCACACACCGCCGACCACGAGCATCAGCAGCCCGCCCTCGACCAGGCGGGTCCACCCAGGGATGTCAGAGGGCAGCCGGGCCCACGCCACCAGCTCGGTGAGGACGATCCCGAGCGCGGCGACGGCCAACGCAACCACCGAGGACCTGACCGAGACCAGGCTGGTCAGCCGCCACAACGTGAGGGGGAAGCACACAGCCGAGGGCAGCATGCTCGGTGACCAACCCAGGGAGGGCGTCATCACCAGGACGAGCATTGCCAGCGCGCCGATCGCGTACCCCACCCACGGCCGTCGATGGGCCACCACCGCTCCCACATGGAGCAGGACGGCAGCACCCGCCGCGGCGAAGATCTGCCACAGGTCCGCGCCGAGGTGCCAGACGCCCGCCAGGATGATCACCGTCAGGAGAGCCAGGACCACGTGCGCCACCACCGTCGTCGCCGGCCATGTGCTCCGGCGCTGGGAGGCTGTCACGGTCATCGCCTCCCGGTGGGCTCGTGGTGGGGAGCCGTGCCGTACCTGGCTCGACGTGCCACAGGATAGCCAGCAGCGGGCAGGCCGATCCTGGCGCCCCGCCACGAACCCGCCGGCGAAGCCCGTCGATGAGCTGCCTCATCGAATGCCGAGCCGTCGAAGCGGCCGGCGTCCCAGAAGACTGCGCGCGCGGGCAGAACGTGGAGCGGGCGGGCAGGCGCTGTCCTGAGCTGTGGTCAAGCGGCGTGGTGGTATTCGCTGATCACGCTTGTGATGGGCGGAGGCGCTGAAGGAGATGGGCCTCCGAGGGCTCCACTTCCATGATCTACGGCACACGGGAACAGCCTGGCCGCGCAGTCCGGTGCGAGCATCGCCGACGCGCTCAGCACACGCGTGAAGGCCGAGCAGAAGAAGACGAAGAAGAAGCGCACCAAGCGGGACGACGCCGGAGGCTAATGGCACGTTAACGGCACGAACGCCCCACACCATGATCGGTGATGGGGCGTTTGGGGAGGTGGACCTAAGTGGACCTAATGTGCGCTTACTCGAACACCGCGCCGCAGGTAGAAGCACTGACGTTAGCGCTCAGCGCGTCGCTGTGATCACAGGGCCCACGCCGCTTCAGGATGACGAGCCGAGAGCGTTTCGCGACCAACACTCCGACTAGGTCGTCTCAAAGTCAGCTTCCCTACTGCATGCCAACGGCCTTGCCCGGCTGCCCGGACAGGATCCTCCGTGAGTTCGTGAATTCTGAAGGGCCGTTGAGCGCGAACCGAAGGGTAAAGACCGACGGAGGGCGCTTCGGGGACTTGGGTTCACTTCAATGCTGTGCGGACTTTCGCGAAGAAGGCGGAATCCGTCGCCATTCGTACAAGGAACTGCTGGTGAGCATAGCTACCCATCCCGGAGAGCCAGGTCGTCTCAGGTAGTCGCCGCAGTGCGAGGACGGTCTCGCGCGGCTTCTGACCTGGCCGGACGATGTACATGGCCTCGCTGATGACGCCGGGCAGCGAGCCGCCCTTGGTGCCGATGAGGAGCGTGTCGGGATCGGCGCCGGGCTGGCGCATCGGCCATTCCAGATGCCGGCTCGCCGTCTTGTCATTCCTGAGCCCGGCGAGCACTCTGCGCAGAACGTCAGGTTCGACGCGGGTCACGGTTTCGCTCCAGGCAGCCTGCTGGGCAAAGCCGGGAAGCGTGAGCCGCACCGGTTTTCCGGCCTTGACGTAGTTCTTCAGGCAGACGTCGGCGGGGAGCGTGCAGCCACCGAAGGCACGGAGCATCTCGCCGTTGATGGTGCTGACGCGAGTTTGCGCGATCTTGCGCAGCGCGCCGGGGCCGAGGCGGTCGCGCAGCAGGTCGGCGGCGGCGTTGTCACTCTCCTCGATCATGGCGGAGACGAGCTGGTCGAGCGTGACGCTCGTACCGGGCTTGAGTCGTTGCAACGCCGCTTCGTGGGCGCCGCCATCGGTGCCGGGCAGGTGGTAGGAGTTCCACAGGGCCACGGAGACGTGTTCGTCCGGCTTCGTCTTTCCCTGGCGGACGGCGTCGGTGTAGGCGGCGAGGTGGATGATCTTGATGGTCGATGCCACGGGGGCGAGGCGGTCGGCATGGTGGCTGATGCCCTGCGTCACCAGCGCGACGTCGTCGGGATGAGCGCGGATGTAGGCGAGTACGGCCTCTGTGTCCGTGAGGTCGGCGGGGGCGGCGGTCATCGGGGCCGCCAGCAGGGGAGCCAGGAGCATGGCGACGATGGTTCGCATATATCAGTCCAACCTTTCGAGATGATCGGTCAGTTACCGCGTTCAGCCGGGAGGGGTGCCCTCGGTGATCTGCCGGAGTATGGACGTGTAGCTCTGGAAGGCGTCGCGCCCTTCGTCGGTCAGCGCCAGCCAGGTTCGAGGGCGTTTGCCGACGAAGCCTTTCGTCACCCGTACGTAGCCCGCCTTCTCCAGCGTTTGGATGTGCTTGGACAGCAGCGAGTCGCTGACCTCGATCGTGTCTCTCAGGAAGCCGAACTCAGCCGTTTCCGCCGCCGCGAGCATGGCCATGATGGACAGCCGCACCGGGGCGTGGATGATCTCGTCGAGCGCGTGCCGGGGATGGCTCACCGGTCATCCGTGGAGCGGAATATGCGCACCGCGCCATACAGCAGGGGGGCGCTCGCGATCAGGGCGACCAGTACACCAGCCACCGCCCACAGAGGGCCCGGCTCCTGCGGGTGCAGGAACATGTTGTAGAGGGCCCCGATCACGGTCGTCCCAACGAACGCCGCGGTGACGGAGAACGAGAGCCGGTAGTGCCGCCGGTCGTAGACGCGCTGGCGCGAGATGTAGATGAACCCGGCCACGGTAAGGGCGCCGATCGCCAGAATGGCGTAATTCTTGACCGTTGCGGGGCCGAGCAGCGTGGCCAGCCAGTAGCCGGTAACTCCGAGCCACATCCCCAGGTAGAAGCGTGCGCCCCGTCGGCTGGACTTCCGCACTGCGCCCTGCGCGCGGTCCACTTCGCGAAGGGCGGCTTCCGCTGACAAGTCGTCATGTTCCGGCATGTTTCCTCCAGCTCAAACATTTGACTCCTAAGAGAGTACTCAACTGTCGTTCAAGTGTCCAGTGATGAATGGATCGCCCTAGATGGGGCTGGATGATCAGTTAGCAGGCATGGCCGGCGCGGAGAGTGAGGTGTGGTCGGAAGGCCGGCTACGCCGGGGGCCTGATCTTTAAAGGACTGGTCGAACGGGTGACATCTGCCAGCTGGGGCCTCCCGGCCCGAGAGCGATACGGCGACGCCGCAAGCAGGTCTTGGCCCCGGACATAGCGACAGCCTGCGCATCGAGATCAAGAAACAGCTCGCCAAGATCGACGCGCAGGAAGACCAGTACCTCGACCTCGTCGGTGACCCTGACTGGCCACGCGAGAAGATCGCCAAGCGCCTGCGCGGCATCCGAGACGAACGCGCCCGCCTGGAAGCACAGCTCACCCGAACTCACGGACCGTCGGCTGTGCAGGTCGAGGCCGTTACGCCTGAAGATCAGGCCGATTTGCAAGCAGGATGTGTCTGGATGACCTACCGATGTGTGCTACCAGGTAGCACCAAATAGCACTCCGTTGTAGAGTCGATGGGTGAACGCTCCTGAGCCTGACCACTCCCACCAGATCTCCCAGCGCGACTTGCGCAACCGATCAGCCGAGATCATGGACGGCCTGGAGCGCGGAGAGCGGTACGCCGTCACCCGTAACGGCCACCACATCGGCGACCTCGTCCCCCTCCGCCGCCGACGCCGGGCCGTCTCTCGGGCCGAATTCGCCGCCGTGTCCCGCGGCATGCCGAGGCTGGACGACCGAAAGTACCGCGAGGATATGGACCACCACGTCAACGACGATCTCTACGACCCTTACGACCGCGCTTACGGCAGAGGCGAGTTCGCGGAGGACGGGGAATGACCCACGCTCAAGGGTTGCTCGACACCAACATCCTCATCCTGCGCGCCGGAATCGATCCCGACGAGCTACCCGACGAGATGATGATCAGCGCCATCACCACCGCAGAGCTGTCGGTCGGCGTATTGGTGGCGACCAGACCTCAGGAGCTCGCCCAGCGAATGAAGATCCTGCAGACTGCCGAGGCCGAGTTCGATCCCCTACCCTTCGACGACACCGCCGCCCGTGAGTACGGCCAACTGTGGACAGCCGTCATCTCCTCAGGACGCAAACCCCGTCCTCGAACAGCGGACCTGATGATCGCCTGCGTAGCCATCGCCAACCGGCTACCCCTTTACACCTGCAACCCCAAGGATTTCAAAGGCCTGGACCACCTGCTCACAGTGGTCCCGGTCACCCGCCCACGATGAGGCGGCGCAGAAAAGAACGCGGCTGGGCAGACAGCTTGGTTGCGCGGCTCCCAAAAGTCCCTTGCACCACTGAAGCCCAGGTGACGACCACAGCGTCCGACCTGGGCTTTTTAGTTCCGAGAGAGGGGTGGAGCCTAGGAGATTCGAACTCCTGACATCCTGCTTGCAAAGACGCAAGTCGATCTCGCTTCACCAGCGCCAACGCACCTCAGCGTACCGATCACACTCCCGTGACTTCCCACCGTTCCCCCATTTTCCCGCCCTATCGGGCACGCAACGGGCACGCCAGGGATGGCGTTTGGTCGAGGTTGCGTTCACCGGCGTCGCCGAAGGCGCCTGCCGCCACTTCCGGTCGCCGAAGCCGCTTCACCGGCCCGCCCTATACAGGCGAGTTCTATTCAGAAGGTCAGCAGAAGGCTTCCTGGACCGAGTTCGGCGGCTCGGCCACGATCAGGGCATGACGAAGAATGGACCAGCGCAGCCGCCGACGGCGGGTGGAGGAGCAGGCTTGCGCCCGAACTGGACGGCAGTGAGCGCTCTGGCGGGTGCGGTAGCCGCCATGGTCGCGCTGGTCGCCTACCTGATGCCGTCGTCCCCGCCTCCGCAGCCCCAGTCCGACGCGGTAGTCACCACCCCGGCTCCGCAGCCGTCGTCACCGGATCCGGTCACCACCCGGCCCGCACCGCCGGACCCGAGCCCGTCGCCCGAGTCCAGCGCGCCCCAGCCGCCGGTGCCAAGCCCCACGCGAGCGGTCCCGGTTGACTCCCCGCTGGTGTCAGCGGTCCGGCCCGGCGGCTGTGACGAGGCGGCGACGGTGCTGACCGCATACCGCCGGAACGCCGGGACCACCCGCAGCAGCCAGGCAGCCGCAGCTCACCAGACCTACCTCGATCTGATGGGCACGGTCCTCGACGCGCAAGGAGCGGTGGGGGCGACGATCAGTCGACTGGCCGCCGAATTCCAGGAACTGAACTTCCGGCTGACCGGCATGACCGGCGGCGATCCCAACCAGGTGATCGCGGATATCAACACGGACCTCGCCGAGCTCAAGAGGCTGTGCGGATCCGGCTGACCTGACGACACGTCACAGCCGGACTGGCACGCGGCGGCTGCGGAGCAGCGGGGCCAGTGGGTCCGCGCATGAGCGCCGTTCCCGCGTGCTCATCACCTCCGCCAGCGCACACCCGACCTCGCAACTGCGGCAGGCGGCTCACTTCGCGGCCTTCCCGATCGACATCCCGCTACGATCCCAACGAGTTGGTCCGTGCAGCTGAAAGAGAGCTGAGAGTCCGGTTCACGAGCTGGGTAGAGCGTTTCGTGGAAGGGGTCTGATCACATCACCGGCGACGGAGGTCCAGGCTCGTCTTCGCGTGAACGTATATCTATCGCCGGTTCCAGGGGCCGCAAGGCGAGCATGCCGACGGCCACAGACGGCTTCCATCGGAGGACTTCCGCCAAGTCCCGGGCCGGCAGAGATCTCCGCCGGAGGCGTCTATGGCGCGAGGAGATCAGGTGTGACGCCCGTGTACGCCAAGGCTTGGACGGCGTCTGGGCTCCAGGTGTACTCGACTACGGGTAGTTCAAAGCCCGCCGGGAAGCCTTCCACGAACTCTCGTGTGGCCTGGCCGCCGCTTCGCTCGTAGAAGCCGATGGCCGGCGCGTTATCACGGAGCACCTCGAGGTAGATGGCCTTACCGGAATGATGGGCGGCTGCCCAGGTGAAGGCGTGACGCATGAGCTGACGACCGATGCCTGAGCGTTTGCGTGTGGGGAGCACGTGGAGGTTCTCCAGCAGGACCCGGCCGTCGGGCTGCAGGAACAGATAGACGAACCCCTGAAGCGCGATGCCCTCTACCGCTACGACCAGCAAGACGGAGTTCTCGCCTACAGACTCAAGCGTGGACGACGAGAGTCGCGTGGTCCAGATGGCCCTGCGCACTTCCTGCAGCGGTCCGTTGAGGTAGGTGGCGGGCATGATTCCGGCGTAGGCAGTCTGCCAGCTCTCGGTGTGCAGCGCTGCGATAAGTTCGGCGTCATCCGTTGTGCCTGTCCTGAAGTGCATGGGCTTAGAGGGTGCCATGGCCACTTATAGGCCTGACGGCGAGGTCGATGTTGGCACGAACGCCCCGCACCGTGATCGGTGGCGGGGCGTTTGGGGAAGTGGAGCCTAGGAGATTCGAACTCCTGACATCCTGCTTGCAAAGCAGGCGCTCTGCCAACTGAGCTAAGGCCCCTGGAACACCGTCTGACCTGCAAAACACCGGCGCGGTCGGACAGCTTCGGCTGTACACCGTAGCAACAGCATACGGGCTCTCGCCACCCGATGTGCCTTCCACGCCCCGAGGCGCGCCCCAACGGTCCAAGCGCAGACGTGTCGCTGCTCGGAGGCGACAGAGCTGTCCCGGTGCGAACGGTCAGCGGAATGCCGGGGCGCGGTAACCGGCTGCCTGACGGATGCCCTGATCGGGTCGATGAAAGCCGGATCACTTGCTTCCTCTACAAGCAGCGGTGATCGCCGACGCCGTGCCGCGGTGGCCTGGCTCTCTCCGGCGGTGGGTGCTCTCGGGCCACACGAACGCCGCAGGGCGTGCGAACGGCGCATGAGGCGAGTATCGCGGCGGGTCAGTTCTGGGCGGCGGCCACCGCGGGTGGGTCGTATTTGCCGCCGAGGATCAGTTCGGGGAACTCCGCCAGTGAGTCGAGGATGTGCGTGGCCCCGCCCTTCAGCAGGCGGTCTCGGCTGTGGACGCCGGTCAGGAGTCCCGCGATCACCGATGCGCCCGCTCGGCGTCCGGTCAGCATGTCGTTCTCGGAGTCGCCGGCGACGGCCACCTGCCGTACGTCCTCGACGCCCAGACGGAGCACCGCGTGGAGCACCATGTCGGGCCATGGCCTGCCGCGGCCCGCGTCCTCGGGGCTGATGGCGAGGTCGATCTTGTCGTGCCAGCCGAGCACGCTCAGCACCCTGCTCAGCGTCGTACGGCTGAAGCCGGTGATCAGCCCGATGTGGATTCCCGAGCCCCTGAGCTTGTCGAGGGCCTCCAGGATTCCGGGCACGGGAACGAGACCTGCCCGCTCGATGGCGCCCTCGTAGGAGCGCTCGAACGTCAGGTTGGCGGCCTGCGCCTGGGCCTCGTTTCCGGGAAAGATCCCGCGGAAGACATCGATCTTGGGGCACCCACGGGACCGGTGCACGTGGACCATGGCCCGCGCGTACGCACCGGTCCCTGGGACGATGCCCTGGGTGGCGATTGCCTCGGCGAAAGCTCGTTCGACCGTGGCGATGTCGCCGATCGTGGTGCCGGCGAGGTCCAGACAGACCAGCTTGATGGGGCCGGACTCGGTCATACCCTCGTCGCCACGATCGTTAGTTCTCGCTGCCGGTCGCCTCGGTCCAAAGATCGAGCTCGGCGCGGTCGGCCTGCACCTTACGCCAGATCAGCAGCCCCCCGAGGGCGAGCAGCGCCAGAACGAGCAGCTTCTTCACGGTGTGACCCCACTTCTTCGACGGTCTCACCTGCCGGGGTGAGACAACGCCCGGTTGCAACGGTTGCAACGCAGCCTAGCAAGGCTATGCGGTGCTCCCCCGGGTGCGGACCTATCCAGTTCTACCCAATCTTCCGATAAGACAGCGCCATCGTCGAAGCGGATCGGCTTCGCGTCCCATCTTGGACACCCCTTTGCAAACCCCTAGGGGGTATGTTACGTTCTCGGCCGTTCACAGATACCCCCAGGGGGTACAAGAAGGGAGCGACCATGTCGCAGTCACGGAGGTGGTGGGCGCTCGTCGTGCTCGCCGCCGCGCAGTTCATGGTGATCATGGATACGTCGATCATCGGCGTCGCCCTCCCCGAGATGCAGCGCGACCTCGGGTTCAGCCAGGGCGGCCTGCAGTGGGTGTTCAACGCCTACGTCGTCGCGTTCGGGGGGCTGCTGCTGCTCGGCGGACGCCTGTCTGACCTGTTCGGGGCCCGCCGGATCTTCTCCACCGGCTGGGTGATCCTGACGGCCGGCTCGGTCGTGGCCGCCGCCGCGGGCACCGCGTGGGTGGAGATCCTCGGCCGCGCCGTCCAGGGCGTCGGAGGGGCGCTGATCGCGCCCGCCGCGATGACGTTGCTGATGACACTGTTCGGGAGCGACCAGCGAGAGCTGGGGAAGGCCATGGCCCTGTACGGCGCGGCGGCCCCCGCGGGCGGCACGGCGGGGGTGTTCCTCGGCGGTGTGATCACCGAGTGGCTCAGCTGGCCGTGGGTGTTCATCGTGTACATCCCGATCGGCCTGATCACGCTGGCGGCCATTCCTGCGCTGCTGCCGGCCACGCAGGGCAGGCGCGGCTCGGTGGACGTGCTCGGCGCGGTCACCGTCACCGGCGGCATCGCGCTGGCCGTGTACGCGATCGTCCAGGCCGCGGAGCGCGCGCCACTGGCCGAGGCGGCCGCCGCGATCGTCCTGCTCGCGGTGTTCCTGATCAGGCAGCGCGGCGCCCGCGAGCCGCTCATGCCGCTGAGGATCTGGCGCACGCCCGGTCTCGCACCCGCGAACCTGGCCATGGCGCTGCTCGGCGCCGCGTGGATCCCGATGTGGTACTTCCTGAACCTGTTCCTGCAGCAGGGCCTCGGCTACGGCGCGTTCGCCAGCGGGGCCGCGCTGCTGCCGATGACGGTCACGGTCATGATCTTCATGATCGGGATCACTGCGCGGCTGCTCGGCCGGTTCGGCGCCAAGCCGCTGATCGTGCTGGGGCTCGGCGTGCTGGCGGTCGGCGTGGGCGGCCTGGCGTTCAGCGGGTCGGCGTTCCTGCCCGCGAGCCTGGTGTCGGCGGTGGGCATGTCCCTGGCGTACATCCCGGCGATGATGTCGGCGCTGTCGGGGGTGGCCCCGGAGGAGAGCGGGCTGGCGTCGGGCATCGTCAACACCACCTACAACGTGGGGTCGGCGCTGGGGCTGGCGATCATGACCGCGATCGCCACATCGCGGGAGGACGGCTTCGACGCCGCCTTCGTCGGCGCGGGGGTGGTGGCCGCGGTGGGCGCACTGCTCACGCTGGCGCTCATGCGGCGCCCCGCGCGGGTCCCGCAGGAGCCCGCCGCGCAGGTGTAGCCGTCCGTACGGCAAGCCGCCCCAAGCGCCACCCCAGGCGCGGGCCGGCCTCTGTCCAGGGATACGCCTCACCGGGCGCACGGGGCCTGGGCCCCAACGGACCCCCAGCCCCGCGACAAGAAAACCCCGCAAACCAGGCCCATCGGAATACCCTAGGGGGGTACGGTGTTACACTGAAGGTAGAGGGAGGCGAGAACCATGGCTGGATACACCGGCAACAAGGAAGACCACCTCAGGCGGCTGCGCCGGATCGAGGGCCAGGCCAGAGGCCTGCAGCGGATGGTCGAGGACGACAAGTACTGCATCGACATCCTCACCCAGGTGTCGGCCGCCACGAGCGCGCTCCAGTCCTTCGCCATCTCCCTTCTGGAAGAGCATCTCGCCCACTGCGTCGCGGAGGCCACCATGAAGGGCGGCCCCGAGGCGCAGGCGAAGGTCAAGGAAGCCACCGACGCGATCGCGCGACTGGTCCGTTCGTAACCGAGACGCGTATCCGCACACATAGCAGGAACACAGCGACAGGGAGATATGACATGAGCACCGCCACCTACACCGTCAAAGGCATGACCTGCGGCCACTGCGTGAGCTCGGTGAAGGAAGAAGTCGGCGAGGTCGCGGGTGTGACGGGTGTCGAGGTGGACCTGACCTCCGGCCTGCTGACCGTCGAGAGCGCCGACCCCGTCGACAAGGGCCGGATCGTCGCCGCCGTCGAGGCGGCCGGATACGAGGTGGCGCATCAGTCGTGAACACTCCCGCCAAGCTCGTCGTCTACGTCTCCAGCCTCGCCGCCGTCTTCGGGGCGGCGCTGGGCGTGGGCAACGCGGTCGGTGAGGTCGGCACGCCGCCCAAGGCGAGCACCCACACCGGGACCGCCGCCCACACCGGGACCGCCGCCCAGGCAGAGGGCGTCGCTCAGACAGAGAGCCACGAAGGAACCGCAGACCACAGCCACACAGAAAGCGCCGAGGCGACCAAGACGGCCACGGCGCCCCAGGATACCCCCGGGGGGCTCCAAGTGTCCGAGAACGGCTACACGTTCACACCGGCGACCAACACGCTGAAGACCGGGCAGCCGACCGACTTCAGCTTCACCATCACGGGCCCCGACGGCAAGCCGGTCACCGGCTACGAGATCCAGCACGAGAAGAAGGTCCACTTCATCGTCGTCTCCCGCGACCTGAGCACCTTCCAGCACCTCCACCCCGAGGAGGGCGCTGACGGCGTCTGGACGGTCAGGCTGACCCTCCCCGAAGCGGGCGTCTACCGCGCCTACGCCGACATCCTCCCCACGGGGGCAAGCGCGATGACGCTCGGCACCGACCTGTTCGCCGCGGGCGACTACGCGCCCAAGCCGCTGCCGGCGGTCAGCCGTACCGCCGAGGTCGACGGATACACCGTGTCGCTCGCCGGAGACCTGGTGCCGGGGAAGGCGGGCAAGCTGACGCTGACGGTCGCCAAGGACGGCAAGCCCGTCACCGACGTGCAGCCCTACCTCGGCGCGCTCGGCCACCTGGTCGCGCTGCGCGCCGGCGACCTCGCCTACCTGCACGTGCACCCCGAGCAGAACAGCCTCACCTTCTACGCCGAGGTGCCGAGCAGGGGCGACTACCGGCTGTTCCTCGACTTCAAGCACCAGGACCAGGTCCGCACGGCCGCGTTCACCCTCAATGCCGCGACGCCCGCCGACGCACCCGGCACCGCACCCAGCACCGCACCCACGGCCGAGCCCACCGAGCCTCACGGCCACGGCCACTAGACGCAGCCGGAAGGAGAAGCTGATGGCCCCCGAGACAGCCGTCGAACTCTCGATCGGCGGCATGACCTGCGCCTCCTGCGCCAACAGGATCGAGCGCAAGCTCAACAAGATGGACGGCGTGACCGCCACCGTCAACTACGCCACGGAGAAGGCGAAGGTCACCTTCCCCGACGGGCTCGACCCGCAGGTGCTGGTCGCCGAGGTGGAGAAGGCCGGCTACACCGCCGAGCTCCCCCGGCAGGAGGCCGAAGGGCGGCAGGAGGCCGAGGAGAAGGACGAGCTCAGGCCGCTGCGCGACCGGCTGATCACCTCCGTGGTGCTGGCCGTGCCGGTGATCGCGATGGCGATGATCCCGCCGCTGCAGTTCCCCTTTTGGCAGTGGCTGTCGCTGACGCTGGCCGCGCCGGTCGTGGTCTACGCGGGCTGGCCGTTCCACAAGGCCGCGTGGACGAACCTGCGCCACGGCGCGGCGACCATGGACACGCTGGTCTCCATCGGCACCCTGGCCGCGTTCGCGTGGTCGGTGTGGGCGCTGTTCCTCGGTACGGCGGGCGCCCCTGGCATGACGCACCCGTTCGACTTCACGATCGCCAGGACCGACGGCTCGGGCAACATCTACCTCGAGGCCGCGGCGGGCGTGACCGCGTTCCTCCTGGCGGGGCGCTACTTCGAGGCCAGGTCGAAGCGCAAGGCGGGCGCCGCGCTGCGCGCGCTGCTGGAACTGGGCGCCAAGGACGTCGAGCTGGTCGACGGGCGGCGCGTCCCTGCCGAGCGGCTCAAGGTCGGTGACCGCTTCGTCGTACGGCCCGGCGAGAAGATCGCCACGGACGGTGTGATCGAGGAGGGCTCGAGCGCGGTCGACGCCTCGATGCTGACCGGCGAGTCCGTGCCCGTGGAGGTGCGGCCAGGCGATCGCGTCGTCGGCGCGACGGTAAACGCGGGCGGACGTCTGGTCGTCAAGGCGGAGAAGGTGGGCGCGGACACCCAGCTGGCCCAGATGGCCAAGCTGGTGGAGGACGCGCAGACCGGCAAGGCCGAGGTCCAGCGGCTGGCCGACAGGATCTCCGGCATCTTCGTCCCCATCGTGATCGCCCTGGCGGTCGGCACGCTCGGCTTCTGGCTGGGCACCGGCGGCGGCGCGGGCGCGGCCTTCACCGCCGCGGTCGCCGTGCTGATCATCGCCTGCCCCTGCGCGCTGGGCCTGGCCACGCCGACCGCGCTGCTGGTGGGCACGGGCAGGGGCGCCCAGCTGGGCATCCTGATCAAGGGCCCCGAGGTGCTCGAGTCGACCAGGAGGATCGACACGGTCGTCCTGGACAAGACCGGCACGGTCACCGAGGGCAGGATGACGCTGACCGCCGTCCACCTGGCCGAGGGCGAGAGCCGTGAGGAGGTGCTGCGCCTGGCGGGAGCGCTGGAGCACGCCTCGGAGCACCCGATCGCGCGGGCCATCGCGAGAGCGGCCGGTTCTGAGGCGACGGTGGAGGACTTCGCCAACGTCGAGGGGCTGGGCGTCCAGGGCATCGTCGACGGGCACGCCGTGCTCGTCGGCCGCCCGATGCTGCTGGCCGAATGGTCGCAGCACCTGCCCGAGGAGCTGGCTCAGGCGCTGGAGCGGGAGCAGGAGGCAGGCCGTACCGCGGTGGCGGTCGGTTGGGACGGCAGGGCGCGCGCGGTCCTCGTGGTGGCCGACGTCGTCAAGCCGACATCGAAGGAGGCGATCCAGCGGCTGCGGGCGCTGGGGCTGACCCCCGTGCTGCTCACCGGCGACAACGAGAAGGTCGCCAGGACCGTCGCGGCGGAGGTGGGGATCGACGAGGTCATCGCCGACGTCCTGCCGGCCGACAAGGTCGACGTGGTCAAGCGGCTGCAGGCGGAGGGCAGGTCGGTCGCCATGGTGGGTGACGGCGTCAACGACGCCGCTGCGCTCGCCCAGGCCGACCTGGGCCTGGCGATGGGCACGGGCACGGACGCGGCGATCGAGGCCTCCGACCTCACGCTGGTCCGTGGCGACCTGCGGGTGACCGCCGACGCGATCAGGCTCTCGCGCAGGACGCTGGCCACGATCAAGGGCAACCTGTTCTGGGCCTTCGCCTACAACGTGGCGGCGCTCCCGCTGGCCGCGCTAGGCCTGCTCAACCCGATGATCGCCGGTGCCGCGATGGCCTTCTCCAGCGTCTTCGTCGTCACCAACAGCCTGCGTCTTCGCAGCTTCAAGTAGTCCCCAGCGGACGGCCGGCGCCATCGCGGCGCCGGCCGCCGCGAACATCCCGCCCAGCACCAGCCAGCCGGGCGTGCCCCAGCCGATGATGAGGCCGGTGAGCACGACGGGGCCCGCCATCCTGGCGACCGCGGTGCTGGTGCCGAAGAATCCCTGGTACTGGCCCTGCTTGTCGGCGGGCGCGAGGCCGAAGCTGATCTCCCAGGCGCCTGAGGCGAGCATCATCTCGCCGAGCACCTGCAGCAGCGCCGCGGCCAGCAGGAGCATGACCGTGTTCCCCTGGGAGAACACCACGCACGAGACGAACAGCACCAGCCCGGCCAGCCGTACGGCGCGGGAGGCGGAGGCCAGGTCGCAGACCCTGCGCGCGACGCGTACCTGGAACAGCACGACGCACACGGTGTTGAGCACGAGCACGGCGGAGACCGTCCACGCGGGCGCGTCGGTCCGCTGGACGATCCAGAGCGGCAGCACCAGGCTGATCAGCGGCCGGTAGAGCAGCATGACCGTGTTGAGCAGCGTGATCACCGTGTACGGCCGGTCGCGGAGCACCGCGAGCCGGGGTTCCCCCTTCACCCTGGCCACCGCCCGTACGGCGGGCACCCTGGTGAGCACCGCCGCCGCGACCAGGTAGCTCGCCGCGTCCACGGCGAAGACGGCCAGGTAGGCCGTCGAGGTGTCGAAGTGCAGCGCGAGGCCGCCGAGCCCGGCGCCCGCGGCGAGCCCGGCGTTCAGCGTCGCCTGCAGCACCGCCCGCACGTGGGTGCGCTCGGCGGGCGGCACCAGACCCGCGAGCAGCGCCTGCTGGGCCGCCGACAGCCCTGTCTGCGCGCTGGCGTAGAGGCATACGGCCAGCACGAACAGCGGGAACGAGCGCACCACCAGGAACGAGCCGACTCCCGCGGCCGTCGCCATGGCCAGCAGCACCGCCACGCCGCGCGGCCCCCGCCGGTCGGCCAGGTTCCCCAGCGGGACGCCGGCCACGGTGCCGACGGCCCAGCCGATGGTCAGGCCGAGGCCGATCTCCACCGGGGACAGGCCGACGATCCTGCTGAAGTACAGGGTGGAGGTGACGACATAAGCCCCGTCGCCGATGGCGTTGGACAGCTGGGCCAGGGTGAGGACGCGGCGGGGGTTCATCTACTTGAAGGACTCGGGCGTCATGTGGGTGATCACGCCGATGCGGTTCCATGCGTTGATGGTGGTGATCTGCACCACCAGGGCGGCGAGGTCGGCCTCGGAGAACACCTTGGCCGCCTGGGCCCACACCTCGTCGGAGACCGAGCCCGTGCTCAGCCTGGTGCCCGCCTCGGTGAGCGCGAGCGCCGCCCGTTCCACCTCGGTGAAGCAGGGCGCCTCCTGCCACACGGCCACCGCGTTGATCCGCGCGTCGCTCTCGCCGCCCTCCTTGGCGTCGCGGCTGTGCATGTCGACACAGTAGGCGCAGCCGTTGATCTGGCTGGCGCGCAGCCGTACCAGCTCCAGGAGGGGCTTGGGCAGATCGCTGCCCGCGATGTACTTCTCCAGCCCTGCCATCGCCCTGTACGCCTCGGGGGCCAACTTGCCGAGGTCCATTCTCTGCGTCATACGGAAAGATTAGAGCCGAAGCTTGGCCGCCTGTAAGCTCCAATTTCTAATCGATTGATTGGGCCAAGATGGAGTTCCACGTCAGCCTCACCGGCAGGGGTGACCTGGCCGCACAGATCTACCGTCAGCTGCGTGACGCCATTCTCGACGGCAGGCTCAGAGAAGGCGAGAGGCTGCCGCCGACGCGGGAGCTCTCGCGCAGCCTCGACGTCGCCCGCAACACCGTGGCCGTCGCCTACGACCGGCTGATGGCCGACGGGTTCCTGGTCGGCAGGGCGGGCGCGGGCACGTTCGTCTGCGCGCCCGCGCGCGTGGAGACCGGGCGGCGCAGGGCGCCTCAGGGAAGCGGCGTGCAGCCGCGCGCGGTGTGGCGCTCGATCCCCCCGATGGCGCCCCGACCCACGCCTGCCTTCGACTTCAGGGTCGGCATGCCGGACGTGCGGCTGTTCCCGCTGGAGACGTGGCGACGCCTGGTCACCAGGGAGCTGAGGGTCACGGCGGCGGGCTATCTGCCGCCGGAGGGCCACGAGGGCCTGCGCGACGCCATAGCCCGATATTTCGGGATCGCACGGTCGGTCAGGGCGGCGCCCGACGACGTGATCGTCACGCAGGGCGCCCAGCAGGCGCTCGACCTCATCGGCCGGGTGCTGATCGAGCCGGGCGACTGCGTGGCGGTGGAGGAGCCCGGCTACCCGCCCGCCAGACGCCTGTTCCACTCGCTCGGCGCACGCGTCGCGGGCGTGCCCGTGGACGCGGAAGGGCTGGACGTGACGGCCATCCCCCGCGCCGCCCGGCTGGTCTACGTCACCCCTTCGCACCAGTTCCCGCTCGGGACGCCGATGTCGCTGGCCCGCCGTACGGCGCTGCTGGCGTGGGCGGAGGGGCGCGACGCGGTGGTGATCGAGGACGACTACGACAGCGAGTTCCGCTTCGAGGACCGCCCGCTCGAACCGCTGCAGAGCCTGGACCGCAGCGGCAGGGTCCTCTACGTCGGCTCCTTCTCCAAGACGCTGGCCCCGATGCTGCGGCTCGGCTTCCTCGTCGCCCCCGCCTCGCTGCAGCCCGCGTTGCGCACCGCCAAGCGGCTGACCGACTGGCACAGCGAGGCGACCGCGCAGGCGGCGCTGGCCAGGTTCATCGACGAGGGGCTGCTGGCCCGGCACGTGCGCAAGGCGACGAGGGTGTACGCGGCCAGGCACGCGCGCATCGCCGCCTTCCTGGGCGACCGGCTCGACCTGGTGCCCTCTGCGGCCGGGCTCCACCTGTGCGCCAAGGGTGAGGCCGACCTGACCGCGGCGCCCGAGGTCGCGGTCGAGGACCTGACGACCTACTACGCGGGCGCGCCCGAGCGCGGGGTGGTCGTGGGCTACGGTGGCATCTCGCTCGAACACATCGACGAAGGTCTGCGCAGGCTCTTCGCGAGGGGGAACAGGGGACCACGGTGAACGATCTCGGCCTGCTTCGCGAGCGTGGGTTCCCTTTACTCCTGGCGGCCAGGACCGTCTCCGTCGTCGGCAGCTCCTTCGCCCCGGTCGCCCTGGCCTTCGGCGTGCTCAACCTGCCAGGCGCCGACGCCACCACGCTCTCGGTCGTGCTGGCCGCCGAGGCGGTGCCGATGGTGGTGTTCATGCTGATCGGCGGCGTGATCGCGGACCGGCTGCCGAGGAACAGGGTGATGCTCGCCGCCGACCTGATGAGCGCGGCGGCCTTCACGAGCCTGGCGATCATGCTGCTGATCCACTGGACGCCGCTGCCCGCCCTGGTGATCGCGTCCGCGATCAGCGGCATCGCGGTGGCGATGATGTTCCCGGCGCTGACGGGGATCATCCCCGACGTGGTGTCGCCCGAGCGGCTGCAGACGGCCAACGCGCTGCTCGGCCTCGGCGCGAACTCGGGGCGGGTGGCCGGGCTGGTGCTGAGCGGAGCCGTCGTGGCTCTGGTGGGCAGCGGGTGGGCGCTGCTGATCAGCGGCGCGATGTTCGCGGCGGGCGCCGCCTGCGTCGCGGCGCTCAGGCTCAAGCCGTTCGACAGGTCCGCGGGGCCGGGCCCTTCGGTGCTGGCCGACCTGCGGGACGGCTGGCGGGAGTTCAGGTCCCGCCAGTGGCTGTGGGTGGTCGTCGCGCAGTTCTCCGTGCTGGTCATGGCCATGCAGGCGGCGCATGGCGTGCTCGGCCCGCTGATGGCCAAGCAGAGCCTCGGTGGCGCGCCGGCGTGGTCGGCCGTGCTCGCGGGTGAGGCGGTCGGCATGATCGGCGGGGTGGTGCTCGCGATGCGGCTGCGTCCCAGGAGGCCGATCCTGCTCGGGACGCTGATGACGTTCCCCACCGCGCTGCCGTACCTGCTGCTGGGGGTGGGGGCGCCGCTCTGGACCGTGGTGGTGGGCGCGGCGGTGATGGGCGTCTGCATGGACGTCTTCGGGGTGCTGTGGCAGACCACGATGCAGCGGGAGATCCCCGCGGAGTCGCTGTCGAGGGTCAGTTCCTACGACGCGCTCGGCTCGCTGATGTTCGGCCCGATCGGGCTGCTGGTGGCGGGCCCGGTCGCCGTCGTGACCGGGCCCGCTCCCGCGCTGCTGGGCTGCGCGGCCATCGTCGTCCTGTGCGGTCTGGCCGCGCTGCTGTCCCCTGGGGTGCGCGGCCTCACGGCTCGATGACGCCCGAGCCTCGCGGTCGCCCCGCCCTAGAGGAGGGCCGCGAAGGCGTCGGCGCTGTCGGGGTGGGCGGCCAGCAGTGCCGCGACCTCGACGTACTCGGCGCCCGCACCCTCACCCGCGCCTCCGCCCTGCCGCCACTCGCCCGAGCAGCCGAGCACGGCGGCGACGGCGTCCGTGGCCGCGGGATGGGCGGCCAGCAGCTCGCTGACCGGACCCGCCGCCACGAGCGCGGACGACGACGGCGCAGCCGCCTGCGTCGACCACGGCGGCACCCATGCGTCGACCGCGGCCAGCGTCCCGGGGAAGGTACGGCCCGCCTCGCGCACCAGCGCGGGCACGAGCTCGGGAGCCTCCTTGCGCAGGGCGGCGATCAGCTTCGGCAGCCACGGGAGCAGCACGTCGTCGGGCAGCCGCCCGAACGCGTTCGACAGCACCTCGACCACGAAGGACGTCAGCACGGGAGCGGACTCCAGCGCCTGCACGAAGCCGGAGACGTAGAGCGGCACCGACGGCACGACGAGCGGGTTGTCCAGGAGTTCGTCGGTGAGCGCGCGCAGCCCGGCCATGGACAGCAGCCCGAGCTGGAACTTCGCCGTCCACAGCAGCGCCACCTTCGCAGGAGCCTCGGGATGCGACTGCTGCACCGCGAGCTCCAGCTGCGCCCTGTCACAGCCCAGGGACAGCGCGAGACTCTCCATGGAGAACAGGAACCCGAGCATCGCGCCGACCTGCCTGACGCCTGACTCCTCGTCGACGAAGGCCGTGGGCAGCAGCGTGCAGTAGTGCGCGTAACCCGTGGTGACGAACGCCTCGCACCAGGCGGGCAGCCCGTTGCCCGCCGACCGGTAGTAGGCCAGCAGCCGCCTGATCCTGCGCAGCACCTCCGGCGCGTCGTCGACGGTGCGTTCGGCGGACAGCAGCTCCACCGCCCGCGCCCCGAGCTCGTCGGTGAACCTGCGCCCGCCCAGGAACAGGATGGAGTCCTCGACCGCGGCGAGCACCTTGGCGGCGGTCGCCTTCTGATCCCACGCGGCCGTGCGCAGCCGCTTCTCCAGCACCTGCTCGACGGTCACGCCCTCGTAGCCGAGCTCGATCAGGTCCCGCTGGTGCTTGCCCAGCCACAGGTCCCAGCTCTCCTGGATCGACCGCTCGCCCAGCACGCGCGAGCCCATGATGGGCTTCACCGCGCCCTCGGGCAGCAGGTAGCGCAGCACCCACAGCAGGTCCGAGCACGGCACCAGCTCGGGGTTGGCGTCGAGGTTCATCAGCGCCCTGGACAGCGTGCGCTTCTCCAGGTCGAGCCCGAGCGGCGCGAGGCGGTCGAGGATGTCGCGGGCCAGCGGCGGCAGCGAGTCGTAGCCGACCTGGCCGATCCTGTCGCCGCCGAGCATGATCTCGCACAAGCGTCGCACGTCGCGCCTGCCCGGCACGACGTCCTTCTCGATGCAGGTGACGGCCGCGTCCTGGAAGTCGTACGGCGTGGGCCGTTTCCTGTTGCGCATGCCTGCCAGCAGGATCGACGTCTCGTACACGGCGATGGCGTCGGCGGTGCTGGACTGGTAACCGTTGCGGCGGGCCAGCCGTACGATGTCGACGCACCAGCCGAGAAGCTCGGCCTCGTCGAAGCCGTCGAGCGACGGCGGCTGCCGCAGGAAGCCCGACAGCCGGTCGGTGACCGGCTGGGGCGCGGCGGGCGGCTTGGCGCGGCCCTTGCGCTTGCTCCCCAGCTGGAACGGCGTGACGCCGCCGCGCTGGACCGCCTTGTCCCACGTCGCCGAGGCGATCGACACCGAGCCTGGCGCCAGCCCGAACTGCTCCTCGATCTGCGAGTGGCTGGAGGGGATGAGCCCGTACAGCCAGCGCGTCTCCGTGCGGGGGGTGATGTCGAGGTGCTCGCCCATCACCGGGCTGGCGGCGTGGAAGGCGCCGCACACGTAGAGGCATGTCGCGGGGTCGGCGCCGGTGGCGGCGAGGTGTTCGCGCATGCGGGTCCACATGTAGCGCTCGCGGTCCTCGTCGACCTCGTTGCCGTGGGGGCGCAGGCGGCGGAACAGGCTGCCGATCAGCACCATGACCTGCCGGTAGGTGTCGTAGTCCGCGCCGGAGAGCGGCTGCTCGACGTACTGGTCCCACCACTCCGACCAGTGGCGCACCTTGCCGTGGTGCAGCAGGTGCTCCTCCAGTTCGGCGAAGCGGGGGCGCAGGTCGCCGATCTCGACGCCCACGGTGTCCACGGCCTTGCCACCCCGTTCACGGGGCTCCCACTGGAAGACGTGGTCGACCGAGCGGTCCACCAGCACGATCTCGACGCCGGGCGTCTCGAGCGCGTAGGCGATGGCCTGGTACTCGGCCGAGGCCTCGGTGATGGGCGCGATCACGCTCAGGGGCGCCCACTCGGGAGGGAAGCCTTCGATGTCGGTGGCGAAGGCCTGCAACGCCACAGGGAGACGGCAGTTGACCAGCTCGTCGAGGACGGGCCGCAGGTCCTCGCACAGCTCGAGGTAGATGACCTTCGGCTGCTTCTCCCTCAGCCTGCGCACCATCGCCAGCCCGGAGGCGGGCGAGTGGTGGCAGACGGGGAAGATCTCCAGTTCCCCGGCCAGCGCCCGTTCGACGTCGTCGACCATGCCGGGCAGGATTCCGTCGCCCGCGAAGGCCTCGGCCGCCGTGGAGAGCTGCTCGCGCAGCGGGTCGAAGGGTCCGCTCATGAGAGCGTGGCGATCGCCTGACGACCGCCTTCGAGGAACTCGGGCCACTCGCCGCCGTCCTTCTTGCTGCGCGGCTCGACGATCCCGTGCAAGTACTTGTTGAGGATCGCCAGGTCCTCGGGGCTGCGCCTGGCCAGCGACGTGACGAGCGAGCCCGCCAGTGTCTGGGCGCGCAGCGTGCGGTCGCCGAAGAAGTTGCTGTGCAGGATGGCGTCCTCGAGCACGCCGATCTGCTCGGCCGTGGACAGCGCCGACTCCAGCTTCTGGTCGTCGCTGGTGGCCGAGGCGGCCGCGGCGCGCAGGTCGGAGAAGCTCTGCAGCAGGATGTCCAGCAGCGTGGGCGGCACGTCCAGCTCGATCTGGTGCCTGCGCAGCAGCTCCTTCGTGCGGAAGCGGACGATCTCCGCCTCGCTCTTCTTGTTGGTCACGACGGGGATGCGGACGAAGTTGAAACGGCGCTTCAGCGCGGAGGACAGGTCGTTGACACCTCTGTCGCGGCTGTTGGCCGTGGCGATGATCGAGAAGCCGGGCTGGGCGAAGACGATGTTGTCGTCGTCGAGCTCGGGGATGGAGACGTACTTCTCGGACAGGATCGAGATGAGCGCGTCCTGCACGTCGCTGGTGGACCTGGTCAGCTCCTCGAAGCGGCCGATCACGCCCTGCTCCATCGCCGTCATGATCGGCGAGGGGATCATCGACTCGCGGGACTGGCCCTTGGCGATGACCATGGAGACGTTCCACGAGTACTTGATGTGGTCCTCGGTGGTGCCGGCCGTACCCTGGACCACCAGTGTGGAGTTACGGCAGACGGCGGCGGCGAGCAGCTCGGCCAGCCAGCTCTTGCCCGTGCCGGGGTCGCCGATCAGCAGCAGGCCGCGGTCGGAGGCCAGCGTGACGATGGCGCGCTCGACGAAGCTGCGGTCGCCGAACCACTTCTGCGGGATCTCGCGGTCGATGCCGTCGGAGCGCTCGGAGCCGAGCACGAAGATCCGCACCATGCGGGGGCTGAGCCGCCACGAGAACGGCTTGGGGCCTTTGTCGATCGACTCCAGGTAGTCGAGCTCTTCGGCGTACTTGGTTTCAGCGGGGGCGCGCAGCAACAGGGGCTCCTAGGAGAGAAAGCTCTTGAGCTCGAACACAAGTTTGCGGATATGTCCGGAAATTACCGGAGTGCCCAGGTCCTTGAGCTTCTGGCGGAACCATGGGTCCACGCTCGCTTGACCCGAGCTGTTCACCGAACCGACGGGGATGAACTTCACCCCCGAGCGGTGGATCGCCTCGAAGTCGGTGATCAGCGACCGATTGTCATAGAAGTCGGAGATCCACACCATGACGGTGTTACGCGGATCGGTGATCTTCGGCCTGGCCAGGGCCATCGCGACCGTCCCGTCGGTGCCGCCGCCCAGCGTCGTGCGCAGCAGCACCTCGAAGGGGTCGTTCACCCACGGTGTCAGGTCGAGGGCGCGGGTGTCGTACGCGACCAGGTGCACGTCCACCTTCGGCAGTCCCGCGAAGATCGAGGCGAGGATGGTGCAGTTGACCATCGCGTCGACCATCGAGCCCGACTGGTCGACGACCACGATCATCTTCGCGGGCGTCGTCCTCTTGGCCGTGTGCCGGTAGAACAGGCGGTCGACGTACAGCCGCTCGTCCTCCGGGCTCCAGTTGGTGAGGTTCTTCCAGATCGTCCGCTCGATGTCGAGGTTGCGGAAGACGCGCTTGGGCGGCACCGACCTGTCGATCGTGCCCGCGCTGGTCTTCTCGACCTGGGTGCGCAGCACCTGGGCCACCTCGTCGACGAACCTGCGGATCAGCGCCTTGGCGTTGGCCAGCGCGACACCCGACAGGTTGGCCTTGTCGCGCAGCAGCTGCTCGATGAGCGACATGCTCGGGGTCAGCTGCTTGGCCAGCTTCGGGTCGTTCAGCACCTCTCTGAGGTGCATGCGCTTGACCAGGTCGCCCTCGATCTGACCGAGCTGGCCCGCCTCGTCGCCGATCAGCTCCTGATAGCAGGCCGCGTCCTTCTTCCACGTGGCCAGCTGGGTGGCGGTGACCGTACCCGAGCCGGTGTCGAAGACGTTGAGCAGCAGCTTGCTGACCAGGGCCGCCTTGCGGACGCTGTCCAGGTCGTGGAGGTTGTCGAGCTGGTCGCGCAGGTCAGGGAAGCGCTGCACGAGGTTGTCGATCGAGATCGACGGGTCGAGCAGCGCGGTCGGCAGCCCGAGGTCGTCCACGATGGCGACGCTGGACGACTCGAGCGAGGGCTGCTCGTCAGGCTCGAACAGCCGTGCCAGGAGGCGCCAGTAGAGCACCTGCCTTCTGTTCTCGTCGCTCATTTGCGCAGCAACCGTCCCGCTCGTTCCCTGAGCACGGTCACGGCGTCGCCCGCCTTGACGGCCTTGGGGCTGAGCGCCAGCTCCGCGTTGTGCGGCGACTTCTTGCCCTTCTGCACCGCGAGCGGCTGCAGGATCCAGCGCCCGGCGTCCCACCGCATGAGCCCGACGCACGCCGTGGCGCCCGCGGCCAGGTCCGCGGTGATCGGTCCCGCGGAGGTCAGGCCCTCGATGGTGTACTCGCCGAGCTTGCCTTCGACCAGCACCGGCTCGGCGATGCGCACCGGATGCCGCTCCAGCGGCGCCACGCCGGGCGCGACCGCCTCGGGCAGCAGCACCCTGGCCGTCACGAACGGATCGGCGATCTCCTTCAGCGTGACCCTGTCCTCCTGCCACAGCAGGTCGCCGCCGCTGAGCAGCGTCAGGTCCTTGACCTCCACGGCCCGTTGCTCGGCCAGCGCCTTCAGCAGCATCGGGTACCCGCTGAGCAGCGGCCACAGCGCGAGCCCGACGATCGTGTCGACCTTGGCGACGACCACGCTGGTGCGGACCAGCAGGTTCTGCTCGCCCGTCTCCAGCACCCCGTGGACCTGCACCTGTACGGCGGTGCCGTGCTCCTGCACCTCGACGCCGAGGATCAGCAGCCGCCCCGACACCTCCTCGGCGGCGGCGTCCGGCCAGCCGCCCTGCGACAGCAGCAGGGCCCTGGACCACAGGTCGGCCCATCGCCGCGCGGGCAGCCGATCCATCGCCGAGACGGGAGAGGAGGCGCTCAGCTCGGCGGCCAGCCCGTCGAGCAGGACGGCCAGGCGCCGCGTGGCGGGCTGGGCCAGCAGGCCCTCGACCACCTGCGAGGAGGCGGAGACCAGGTCGTGGTCGACGCCGCGCCAGCCGGTGATCGCCAGCTCGCTCAACCACGACCTGCAGCTCTCGTTCTCCTGCGAGGTGTTCTCGCCCGCGGCGAAGGGGGCCCGCTTGCGGCCCAGCGCGCTGTCGAGCTGGTCGAGCAGGGCGTCGTGTACCGCGCCGAGCAGCGCGGACCTGCCACCTGCTAGCGCCGACAGGTGCTCCTCGGCGACGGAGCCCGCGGCGATCTTGTCGGTCGCCTCGGCCACGCGCGGGCCGATCGGCGTCGTGGCGAGCGCATCCGCCAGCGCCTTCAGCCGTTCTCCTCCGGACCGCGCGAGCCCGTGCGTCAGGGCCTCGTCGATCCCGGTCACGACCTCGAGGGCCTCTTCGACTCCCTGCGGGGGAGCGTCCAGTCGCATCAACGGAACCAATGCATCTCGGGGACGGGCATGGTGGACTCCGGCACTTCCAGGTAGGCCAGATGGCGCAGGAAGCGGCTGAACACCATGGCCGCGGGAGCGGGCTCGTGCCGGCCTTCCAGCTTGCGGATCAGATACTCGCCCTCGCCGACCTCGACGCGCAGGTACCTGGCGACCCGGTCGAGGCCGTACTGCACGATCGCCTCGTCGACGAGCGCGTCCAGGTGCTTGCACGGCCCGCCGTACAGGCCGCCGCACGGGCGGTTGTTGTTCGTACTGCAGTTGAACTCATGGGTCGTCGCGGCGATCGACGAGACGTACACCCTCGCGATGTCGGACCCGCTCGACACCACGCCCTGCAGCCGCCCGTCCGCCAGTTCGACGAAGGGCACCTTGGCGAGTTTGCGTGGTTGCACGGGCGAGATCACCCGTACCGCACTGCTTATTTCCCACGCGGGACTGTCCGCGTTCACGTCCTCGACCTCCGGCCTTTTCGGCTTGTGGGCGATCAGTGATCCGAGAACTTACCCCATTCCCGATACGTCCGGACACGCTTCTCGATCATGCGATTAAGCCAGTAATGCTACTCTAGGACATGAGAAACTAGAAAAGCGCTTCTGCGCCGACCGGAGAATCGCTTCTCGACCTCGCGGCGCTGAGGGCCGACACGCCGGGCTGCGAGAAGGTCGTCCACTTCAACAACGCGGGCTGCGGCCTGCTCGCCCGCCCCGTCCTCCGGGCCATGGTCGACCACCTCGACCTGGAGGCGACGATCGGCGGCTACGAGGCCTCGGCCGCCATGGCCGAGCAGGTCCGCGACTTCTACGCCGCCATCGCCGACCTCATCGGGTGCCGCCCGGAGAACATCGCCTTCGCCGGCAGCGCCACCCACGCCTACACCAAGGCGCTGTCGGCGATCGCCTTCGAGGCGGGCGACGTCATCCTCACCACGCGCAACGACTTCATCTCCAACCAGATCGCCTTCATGGCGCTGCGCAAGCGCTTCGGCGTCAGGGTCGTGCACGCGCCCGACCACCCCGACGGCGGCGGCGTCGACGTCGAGGCGATGGCCGCGCTCATGCGCGAGCTCCGCCCCAGGCTGGTGGCCGTCACCCACGTGCCCACCAACTCGGGCCTCGTCCAGCCGATCGCCGAGCTCGGCCGCCACTGCCGCGAGCTCGGCCTGCTCTACCTCGTCGACGCCTGCCAGTCGGTCGGCCAGTACCCGATCGACGTCGAGGAGATCGGCTGCGACCTGCTCACCGCCACCTGCCGCAAGTTCCTGCGCGGGCCGCGGGGCTCGGGCTTCCTCTACGTCTCCGACCGGGTCCTGCGCGAGGGCTACGAGCCGCTGTTCATCGACATGTACGGCGCGCGCTGGGTCGAGGCCGACCGCTACCAGCCGGTCGACACCGCCGCCCGCTTCGAGGAGTGGGAATTCCCCTACTCCACGCTGCTCGGCTGCGCAGCCGCCGCCCGCTACGCGCTGGCCGTCGGTCTCGAACCCATCTCCCTGCGCACGCCCGCCCTCGCCGCGCGGCTACGCGATCGGCTGGCCGCCGTCCCCGGCGTCCGCACCCTCGACAGAGGACCGAGCCCCGCCGCGCTGGTCACCTTCGAGATCGAAGGATGGCGGCCGCAGCCGTTCAAACAGGCGATGGACGAGCGCGGCATCAACTCGGCGCTCAGCTTCCGTGAGTTCGCCCAGTACGACTTCGCGGACAAGGACGTCGAGTGGGCGCTACGCCTGTCACCCCACTACTACAACACCGAGGAGGAGGTCGACAGGGTGGCCGCCGCGGTCGCCGAGCTGGCCAGGTCCTGATCGCGCCGGGGCCGGCCGAGCCCCAGCGCGCGCCGCAGGAACTCCAGCTGGTGGACCAGGAGGTTCTCCGCCATCGCCAGGTGCGTCGCCCTGGGCAGCGGCAGCACCTCGTGCGGCCTGCCCGCCTCCAGCAGCGCGGCCGACATCCTGAGCGTGTGGGCCGCCACCACGTTGTCGTCGGCCAGGCCGTGCACCAGCAACAGCGGACGGCTCAGCGACGCCGCCTCCTTGATCGGTGAGCTGCGGTCGTAGGCCTCGGGGTGGTCGTCGGGGTGACCGAGGTGGCGTTCGCGGAAGTGGGTGTCGTACAGGCGCTGGTCGGTGACAGGCGCACCGGCCACCGCCGCGTGGAAGACGTCCGGCCTGCGCAGCACGGCCATGGTCGCCAGGAAGCCGCCGAACGACCAGCCGCGGACGCCCACTCTGGTCAGGTCGAGGCAGGGGCGCAGCCTCGACGCCTCGTGCAGCCCTGCCACCTGGTCGTCGAGCACGGGACCCGCGAGGTCGAGGTGGATCTCCCTCTCCCACGCGGGCCCGCGACCCGGCGTGCCCCTGCCGTCCACCGCGAGGACGGCGAAGCCCTGCTCGGCGAACCACTGCGAGACGTAGACCGGCCAGGACAGCGACGCGGTCACCTTGCGCATGGCGGGCCCGCCGTACGGGTCCATCAGCACGGGCAGCGAGCCGTCTCCCTCGCGATGCCACGACGGCAGGAACAGGGCGGCGCGCAGGGCCCTGGGGCCGAGGCTGAGCAGCTCCATCCGGGGGTCGAGCACCGGACGCTCGCCGTGCGAGACGATCTCCAGCTCGGCCCCTTCGCGCAGGACCGTGACACGCTCGCCCTTCGTCGTGCGGGAGACGAGGACCGTGGCGCCACCCCGCAGGGCGCCGCCGTGGACGCCCGGCTCGCCACTGAGCCGCCGCAGGCCGCGGTCGGGGTCGTGCGCCCACAGATGCGTCTCGGTCGGCTCGTCCGACGCGGTGAACAGGACGGTCTCGCCGTCCACGGCGAGGACGGCGTGGAGCTGGAGCCCGTCAGGCGTGACGGGCCGCCCCTCCCTCAGCAGCCTGCGCGTGTCGTCGAGGTCGGCGCAGGTCAGCAGCGCGCCGGACGCCGTGCGCGCGGGCAGTCCTTCGACGAGCGTCACCCATGCCGCGTCGCGCCGCTCGGAGAGCACCTCGACGGCGCCCGTCGCGGCGTCGACGCCGAGCACCTGGACGTGCCGCTGGTCGCGGCTCTGGACGGCGGCGAACGGACCCGTGGCGTCCCAGCCCGCGGCGGTCAGGTACTCGAACCCCTCCGTGTCCCACCGTACGGCGACGCGCCCGCCGTCCACCCCCACGATCCACAGGCTCACCTCCGCGTTGGCGGTGCCCACCGAGGGATAGCGGATCGCGACGGGCGGCCTGGACGGGTCGGCGGGATCGGACAGGTACCAGCGCTGGACGGGAGCGGTGTCCACCCTGGCGACCAGGATCGAGCGGCCGTCGGGCGCCCACCAGTGGCCGCGGCGCCTGCCCATGGACTCGGCCGCGACGTGCTCGGCGAGTCCGTAGGTGACCTCGGCTCCCTCGGGCGCCGCGATCGCGCGGTCGGCGGTGCCGTCGGCCTCCACCACGCGCAGCGCGCCGCCGCTGACGTAGGCGATCCGCCGGCCCGCCGGGTCGGGGCGCGGGTCTGCGACCGGTTCGGCGGTGGGAAGGCGGCGAACCTCGCCGTCAGCGGTCCTGACCGTCCACAGCCGCCCCGACAGCGCGAAGACCAGGAGCTCGCAGGCGCGGTCGGCAGCGTAGGCGACGATGCCCGACGACAGTTCGCGAGCGCGCTCGCGGCGGGTCCGCTCCTCCGGCGAGAGCCGCTCCTCCTCGCCGTCCAGGAGGGCCGTCGGGTCGGCGAGGAGCCGCTCCTCCCTCATCGCGACGTCCAGGGCCCACAGGCAGGAGACGGGATCGTCGCCCGCCCTGCTGCGCAGGAAGAAGACGGTGCCGCCGTCGGGCGAGACGGTGAGAGCTCCCGGGGCGCCGAGCGTGAAGCGCCTGGTGCGGGCGAGCTGGCGGGGCAGTGATGTGCTGGTCATTCCACTTCCTTCGTCGTCACGTAGAAAGCAGAATGGCCGCCCCCGTCACACGGGAAGCGGCCTCACTGGTCACTTCACTTTACCACGGTCTGCGATCTCTCCCGTCACCCCATGAGTGGCGCCGCCGTCCGGCCCCAGCTCTTCAGGTCTCTCCCATAGACACGGAGCAGCAGCAGGGCCGCGTCGTCGTGCAGCGGGGCGTCGACGTGCGCGACCAGGTCGACGCGCAGGGCCTCGAGCGCCGCCTCAGGGTTGTCCTCCTTCAGCAGGAAGGCCCGTTCGGCCAGCGGATAGAACCTGCCCTCGGGGTCGCGCGCCTCGATGACCCCGTCGGTGTAGAGCAGCATCTGGTCACCAGGGCGGAACAGGACCCTGTGCGGCAGGGGGCCCTCGACGTCGAGCACTCCCATGCCGAGCGGCGGTGCGGTCTCCTTGGGCTCGGCGAAGCGGACGCTGCCGTCGGAGTGCAGGATCAGCGGCGCGGGGTGCCCGTAGTTCAGCAGCGTCATCGTGCCGTCGGAGCTTGCCTCCAGCAGGACGGCGGTGACGAAGTCCTCGCCTTCGAGCCGTCTGTTGAGCGCCTTCTCCAGGCGGGTGCTGACCCCCAGCAGGTCGGGCTCGTCGTGGGCGGCCTCGCGGAAGGCGGCGAGGACGAGAGCCGCGGTCTCCACCGCCTCCAGGCCCTTGCCCTGCACGTCGCCGACGATGACCCTGACGCCCTTCGGGCCCGACACGACCTCGTACAGGTCACCGCCGATGCGCGCGTCCGCCGCGGCCGAGGTGTAGGAGACCGCGACCCGCAGGTGTCCCACCCGCCGCGGCACGGGACGCAGCAGCACCCGCTGCGCCACCTCGGCGACCGAGCGCACGTTGGCCAGCTCGCGTTCGCGCCGCTGCCTGCCGATCGTGGCGAACAGGCTCGCCGCGGTGACGCCCGCGATGACCAGCAGGCTCTGATAGCTCTGGCGCGATCCGATCAGGTTGTCGTAGACGGCTAGCAGCAGGGAGAGCACGAGCCCTATCACCCCGATGAGCACGGTGCGCCTGACGCTTCCCACGACGCTGGCGAAGGCCGGGCCGAGCGCCAGCAGGGACAGGAATCCGAATTCGGGCCCTGACGCCAGGTCGACCACCGTCACGATCGCCATCATGACGTACGGCAGCGCGGTCATGATCAGGTGTGCCGCGCGGTTCCCCGCGGCACCTGCCCCTGGTCCTGCCATCGCGCTCCTCCTGAACCCCCTGGTCAACTCCACTCAACCGCCGACCAGACTTTCCGGCACACCACGGCCGTTGCAACAAGCGACAAAGAGAGCGGAAAGCTCGCCGCGATGAAGTAGGAACTACCCGGGAGGAAAGGTGATAGGCCGGTCTCCCTCCCCCCAAGGCTGACCACCTGTTCGGCATGCTGGGCCATGCCCAGGCCATCCGGCGGGATCGGCCGGATGGGCGGGCCCGCGGGACGAAAGGGCGCCGCCCCTGGGACAGGAGCGGCGCCGGGTCGTACGGGGCTACTGGCGGGTTATCATGACGTCGTCGACGCCCGCCTCCACCAGGCTCGCTCCCAACGCGTCGGCCGCCTCGAACACGACGCGGACGGTCTGCCCCGCGAACGCCGAGATGTCGGCGGTGGACGCCGCCCATCCGCCATCGCGGTCCGAAGCGGCGCCCAGCTGCTGGAACACCGTGGTGGTCGTGCCGCCCACGACCTTCACCCTGAAGAAGTCGGCGCTGGAGGCGTTGCTGCCGTGCGCCAGGTACCACGAGAACGACACCCGCAGCACGCCACTGGCAGGCAGCGTGACCGGAGGCGACTGGATCGAGGTGAGGCCGCCGTCGACGTCGTGGTCGCCCGCGCTCGCTCCCGCCAGCCGTCCGGTGACCAGGTCGTTGACGCCGCTCACCGTGGTGCCCACCTGCTTGGTCCCGCTGGAGGTGGTGGCCTCGGGGTCGCCGCGCTCCCAGAGCCCCGTGGCGGCGGTGTCGGTGCCGTTCGGGTTGGCGGTCCAGCCCGTGGCGGTCTCGAAGTCGTCGGACCACACGGTCACCGGAGGCACGGCCGTGGCGATCGTCCACACGGCGTAGGCGATCGCGTCGGCGTTGCGGTCCAGCGCCGTGTCGTTGATGTTGGCCGTAGTGTCGCACGACCGGTGGTAGCAGGGGTCGAAGGCCTGCCCCGCCGTACCGCCCCAGAGCTGGGCCTGGGCGCTGGACTTGATGCCTTCGGCGCCGGTGAAGGTGCCGCCCGCGGGGATGCCGCGGGAGATGAACGGCCCGTAGTCCGAGCGGCCGTCGAAATCGGTGCCCCTGGTCGGCACGCCGATCGAGGCGAAGTAGTCCTGCAGCGTCCGCTCCAGCTCGGCCGAGCCCGTCGGGCCGGGACCGGATCCGACGCCGTCGGAGTTGTCGCCGTCGTAGACGAAGTAGCCGGCGTTCGGCGAGCCGACCATGTCGAAGTTCAGATACCCCTTGATCTTCGCGCGGTCGGTGGTCGACAGGTTGTTGACGTAGAACTGGGAGCCGCGCAGCCCGAGCTCCTCCGCGCCCCACCAGGCGAACCGCAGGTGCTTGGTCGGCTGTAACGCCTGGCGCGACACCTCCAGCGCGTTCTCCAGGATCGAGGCGCTGCCCGAGCCGTTGTCGTTGATGCCGGGCCCCGCCGTCACGCTGTCGAGGTGGGCGCCGACCATGAGGACGTCGTCGGGGTTGCCGCCCGGCCAGTCGGCGATGACGTTGTAGCCCGTCGCGCCGTTGTAGGTGAACGACTGCAGCGCGGTCTGGAATCCGGCCGCGTCGAGCTGGGCTTTGACGTAGTTGGCCGAGGCCAGGTAGCCGGGACGGCCGTGGGCGCGGTTGCCGCCGTTGGCGGAGGCGATGGACTGCAGCTGGCCGAGGTGGGCCTTCACGTTGGCCAGCGAGATGTTCGGCGGCGCCAGCCGGACGGCCGCCGCCGAAGCGGTCGGGATGAGGGGCGCGGCCAGCGCGAGCGCGGCGGCCACGACGAGGATGCGGGACTTCATCGGTTCCTCCGTGGGGGGTGGACAGAGGGTGCGATGGAGGGAGGGCGGTTGCGTGGGAGACCGCCCTCCCTCACGGGCGCTGTCAGCTCGCGGCGCTGCCGGTAGCCGTCCGTACGGCGGCGCGGGCCGCCGAGGCGGCCTCCCTGCCGGGGATGTCGCGCGTGTTGAAGGCGTAGCGGGCGACGGAGTCGGCGATCGCGTCGGCGTTGACGTCGAGCGCGGTCGCGTTCACGTTGGCGACGGTGTCGCACGCCTGGTGGTAGCAGACGTCGTAGGCGACGCCCGCCGTACCGCCGAACATGGCGGCCTCCTCGGCGGTCTTGAGCTGCTCGGCGCCGGTGAAGATGCCGCCCGACGGGATGCCGACCGCGATGAACGGGCCGTAGTCGGAGCGGCCGTCGAAGTCGGTGCCGACGGTGGGCAGGCTCCGGCCGGTGAAGAAGGCCTTCAACTGCCGCTCGATCTCAGCCGATCCGGGCGGGCCCGCAGGGGAGCCGGTGCTGTCGGAGTCGTCGCCGTCGTACAGCTTGTAGGCGTAGTTGGGCGAGGCGACCATGTCGAAGTTCAGGTAGAGCTTGACCCGGTCGCGCTGTGCCTGGGGCAGCTTCTCGACGTACTGGTCGGAGCCGAGCAGGCCGATCTCCTCCGCTGCCCAGAAGGCGAAGCGCACCTTGTTGCGCACCGGGAAGTGCCTCATCTGCAGGGCGGTCTCCAGGATGGCGGCGGACCCCGAGCCGTTGTCGTTGATGCCGGGCCCCTCGGGCACGCTGTCGAGGTGCGCGCCGGCCATGACGACGTTGTTCGGGTCGCCGAACCTGCTCTCGGCGATCACGTTCTCGTTGGTGCCGAGGACGAGGGTGGCGTCGACCTTGAGGCGGACGCCGGCGCCCGGCGTGCCGGCCAGCGCGTTGCCGACGGCGAAGTCGGCGAAGACCATCGGTACCCCTGCCCGCCATTCGCCGAGGTCGAGGGGGAAGGCCTCCGTCCTGCCCGGCTGGCCCTCGTTGAAGACGATGATCCCTGACGCGCCCGCGGCGCCCGCGTTGCGGACCTTGGTGGCGAACGGGCAGGTGCCGCGCTGGATGAGCGCGATACGGCCCGCGACGAAGCCCGAGAAGTCGGACATCTCGCAGCCGCTCGTGGAGGTCGGCGTCGGCGTGGGCGGCAGCGTCAGGTCCACGCCCTGGACCTGCGCGGTGACGTCGCCCGCCGGAGAGGGCTGGAAGGTGAAGAAGTCCTCGTTCGGCACGTAGGAGCCCAGCACCGGCGGGGAGTTCTCGGTCCAGCTGTCGACGTAGTTGATCGGCTGGAGCGTGACCTTGTAGCCGGCCTTGCGCAGCTTGCCCGCCACGTAGTCGCGGGAGGCGTCGTAGCCGGGGGTTCCCGCGGCCCGGGTGCCGCCGTTGGCGGTGGCGATGGCCTGGAAGGCGTCCAGGTGCTTCTTGACGTTCGCGCCCTTGACCTGCTTGACCAGCAGCTTCGCGAAGACGTCGTCGACCGGGGCGGCTCCGGCGGGGGTGGACAGGGAGAGCGGTAGCGCGAGGGCCGCGGCCACGGTGATGGCCTTGCGGAAGGATAAGTGCATCAGGCTCCTCCAAGAGACCACGCGTAAGCAAGATCCCCCGAGCTCACGCCTTTTGGAACGTACCTCGTTTGCCGATACGCGCCTAGGGCCCAGATCCGGCTCCTCGTCACCCTCCGTAGGCTCTGGGCTCAAGATAGCGACGCGACAATGGGTATGAGGCAGGTGAATGCCGAACGAAGGTGCCGCTATGAACGATTCCACCGGAATCGAGGACATGCTCACCGGACTGCTGGAGGCCAACCATCTGGCGCCACTGGAGCAGCTGCCGTCTCTGGTGAGCCTGTACGCGGCCCGCGCGGGACTGGACCCCGTCCTGATCTACGTGACCGATCTCCAGCAGTGCGTGCTGCGCCTGCTGACGGGGCACGGCGAGGACACCGGCTCGTACCCGGCGGAGCTCGACATCGACGCCACCCTGGCGGGGCGGGCCTTCCAGGAGGTCCGCATCCTGGCCAAGGCCACTCCCGGCGGCGGCACCACCGACTGGTGGGTGCCCATCCTGGACGGCACCGAACGGCTGGGCGTCCTGCGGGTCACCATCCCCGAAGGGCGCAAAGAGGCCGAGGACGCCATGCGGCCACTGGCGTCACTGGTGGCGCTCCTGGTGGTCAGCCACCGCGCCCACAGCGACTCCTACGCGCGCCTGGTCCGCTCCCGGCCGATGAACGTGGCCGCCGAACTGCAGTGGCGGCTCATGCCGCCGTTGACCTTCGCCACCCACAGGGTGACCGTGAGCGCCCTGATGGAGCCCGCCTACGAGGTCGGCGGTGACGCCTTCGACTACGCCATCGCCGGCGACATCCTGCACCTCGCGGTCTTCGACGCCATGGGCCACGACGTCTCCGCCGGGTTGACCGCCACCCTGGCCATGGCGGCCTGCCGTAACCATCGCCGCCACGACATGTCGCTGGCCCCCAACACGGAGGCGATCGAGCGGGTCCTGATCGAGGAGTTCGGGCGCAGCACACGCTACGTGACGGCGGTCGTCGCCGACCTGGACCTCAACACCGGCCTGCTCACCTGGGTCAACCGCGGCCACCACCCGCCGATCATCATCCGCGGCGGCCGCTGGACCGTCACGCTGGAGTGCCCTCCCGCCCACCCCATGGGTCTGGACCTCGGCCTTCCCATCTTCCTGTGCAGGGAACAGCTGGAGCCGGGCGACAGGCTCCTGCTCTACACCGACGGCATCATCGAGGCAGGCGGCCGCGAGGGGAAGGAGTTCGGCCTGGACAGGTTCGTCGACTTCATCATCCGCCACAACACCGCCGACCTCCCCGTGCCCGAAACCCTCCGTCGCCTGGTCAAGAGCATCATGACCCTCCGGGACGGCCGGCTCGACGACGACGCCACGGTCCTGCTCGCCGAGTGGTACGGCCCCGCCGACCGCCGACTCCGTCTGTAGCGTCATCGGTCCAGCCTGGCCTGGAGGCCGTCGAGGAGCCGATCGAGCCCGTAGATGAAGTTCTCCTCGCGGACCTTCGCCGCTCAGGCCGCCACCGCCGTACACACCGAGAAAGAACAGCCCACCGGGCCGGATCAGCCGGTGGATGGCGTCCAGCACCGCAGGCAGATCACAGGTGGCACGTGCAGCGGACAGACCCGATCGGGCGCCGATCTCCAGCCGCCTACAGCCGCCGCGCGAGGATCAGCTCTCCAGGTAGTGCAGGACCGCCGCGACCCTGCGATCCAGCTGGTCGGTGGGGGCCAGATCGAGCTTGGCGAAGATGCTGCGGATGTGCTTCTGTACGGCGCCGTCGCTCACCACCAGCCGCTCGGCGATGGCGGTGTTGCCCAGCCCCTCGGCCATGAGCGCGAGCACCTCGCGCTCCCTGACGGTCAGCCGCTCCAACGGGTCGCTACGGCGGGCGAAGAGCTGGCTGACGACCTCGGGGTCCATCGCGGTGCCGCCCGACGCCACCCGCCGCAGCGCGTCCAGGAACTCCTCGACCCTGCCCACCCGCTCCTTGAGCAGGTAGCCCACCCCATGGGCGCCCTCGGCCAGCAGGCTGGTGGCGAACGCCTGTTCGACATACGCCGACAGCACCAGTACGGCCAGCTCCGGGTGCAGCCGCCTGGCCTTGACCGCGGCCCTGATGCCCTCGTCGGTGTGAGTGGGCGGCATCCGCACGTCCACCACCGCCACGTCGGGGTGGTGCTCGGCGACCGCGGACAGGAACCCGTCGGCGTCGGGCGTGGCGGCAACCACCTCCAGCCCCTCCCCGGTCAGCAGCAACGCGAGGCCCTCGCGCAGCAGCGCGTCATCCTCGGCGATCACGATCCGCATGGCAACTCCACTTCGATCCTGGTGGGCCCGCCCTGAGGGCTGGTCAGTGTGACGACGCCGTCATGCGCCTCGACCCTGCGGCGGATACCGGCGAGCCCGGTCCCTCCCCCGCCTTCGACGGCCCCGCCCATGCCGTCGTCGGTCACCACGACACGCAGCAGGTCGCCGTCGCGGCTCAGCGTCACGTGGGCCCGCTGGGCGCCGCTGTGCTTGGCCACGTTGGTCAGCGCCTCGGCGACGGTGAAGTAGGCGGTCGTCTCCGCCGAGAGCGGCAGTTGCCCCAGCTCGCCCACCGCCAGCCCGCAGGGCACCGCGCTGCCCGCCGCCAACGCGCTCAGCGCCCCGTCCAGCCCCCTGTCCTCCAGGATGGGCGGGAGGATGCCGCGCACGACACCGCGCAGCTCGGCCAGTGCCTGCTCGGCGGCGCTCTGCGCGCGGTCGAGCGCGAGCTCCACCAATGCGGGGTCGCGGGCCAGCGCCCGCCTGACCGCGGCGACCATGACGACCACGGCGACCAGCCGGTTCTGCGCGCCGTCGTGCAACGACCGCTCGATCCTGCGCAGCTCGGCGGCGTGCGCCCGCAACGCGCCCGCCCGCGTGGCCGTGAGCCGGGCGACCCGCTGCGACAGGTCGATCGACGGGTGCGGGCCGAGCAGCCGTATCCCGGACCTGGCCTGCGATCGCGCCATCCGGGGGCCGAGGACTATGACGATCACCTGAACGATCACGGCTCCCAGGGCCACCGCCAGCATCGCGGGCCAGGTCGTCACCGGAACGCCGAAGCTGGTGACCCACATGTCGGGAGGCAGCAACCGCCACCACAGCGGGAAGGTCGCCTCGCGCAACGTGATCATCGGCAGGATGACGGCGATCAGGCCGAGGAACAGACCGACCGTGCCGTGGACGGCCAGCCAGCTCAGGTCGCGAAGCGTCGCGGGGTCGGCACGGGCGGCCCGCAGCCTGGCCGTCCAGCCCACTGGAGCCTCCCCCAACGGGTAGGGACTCACCACCTCGAGCCCCCAGCGGTTCAGCCGCCCGCGCTCCCGCTCGGCCACCGCCCTGGTCAGCGCCAGCATCGCCGGGAGCAACAGCAGCCCCACGCCCACGGCGCAGGCCGCCCCCACCAGAACCCAGGAGACGAGCGCCGCCAGGGCGAGGAAAGCGGTGCCGAGGCCGCCTGCCAGGCGTTCAAGCGCCTCGAAGGCGTCACGGGTCATTCCATGACCCTAGGACAGAGCGGCCGGTCGGATCACTACAGCCTGCACTACCGGCTTTTGGGTTGCTGGCGGGGTTTCCGCAGGTGAAGCGGGTTCTTAGGGTGATCAGCATGAACGATCCCTACCACCTCGACCCCTCCGGCCGACCGACCGCGCCCGCCTCCGGGCGGCGTGGCGGTGGCGTCGCGCTTCGCGCGCTGCTGTGGGTCGTCTTCATCGTGAGCGCGGCGACCAACATCGTCGGCAACACCATCGGCGGCACGAGCACGCTGGTCGGCATGGGTGCCGGAATCATCGCCGTGGGCTGCATCGCAGGCCTCATCACCCATCACTTCGTCGCACGCCGTCGCGCATGAGCGTCGTCACCCTCACCAACGTCGTCAAGAAGCACGGTGACGTCGTCGCGCTCGACGGCGTTTCACTCGGCTTCCCGCGCGGCCGGTTCGTCGCCGTGATGGGGCCTTCGGGCTCAGGCAAGAGCACGCTGCTGAACTGCGCGGCCGGGCTCGACACGCCCACCTCCGGCTCGGTCACCATCGGCGGCGTGGACGCCACCCTGCTCAACGAGGCCAGACGCACCGAACTGCGCAGGAAGCACATCGGGTTCGTCTTCCAGTCCTACAACCTGCTGCCCGCCATCAGCATCCAGGACAACATCACCCTGCCGCTCCGCCTGGCCGGAATCCGGCCCGACCGCGCCTGGCTGGGCGAGCTGGTCGAGCGGGTCGGCCTGGGCGGGCGGCTGCACCACAGGCCCGCCGAGCTGTCGGGCGGCCAGCAGCAGCGCGCCGCGATCGTCCGCGCGCTCGCGGCCCGCCCCGACGTCGTCTTCGCCGACGAGCCCACGGGCGCGCTCGACCTGCGCAGCGCCTCGCAGGTGCTGGACCTGCTGCGGGAGCTGGTCGACGACCTCGGCCAGACCGTGGTCATGGTCACCCACGACCCCGCGGCCGCGGCCAGGGCCCACGACACGCTCGTCATGGCCGACGGGAGGGTGGTGGACCTGCTGTCGGGCCCCACGGCCACGGATCTGGCCCAGTGCCTCACCCGGCTCACCGCCGTACTGGAGGATGCCAGGTGATCAGGACAACTCTCGCCATGGCGGGGCTCAGCGGCCTCGTCGTGGCGTTCCTGGCCGTGTTCGGCGGGATGGCCCTGCTCACCGGGTCCGGTGTGATCGTGGAGTCGGGCCTGCGGTCCAGCGTCTCCACCCAGCGCCTGGCCGGAGCCGACGTGATCGTCTCGGCCAGGCAGACCATCCCGCAGAAGGAGGACCTGCCGGTCGCCCTGCCCGAACGGGCCGTGGTGCCCGCGTCCCTGGTCACCCGGCTGGCCACCGCACCCGGCGTCGCCTCCGTTGCCGGCGACCTGAGCTTCCCCGCCACCGTCCTCCCCCACGACCCGCGCATTCCCGGTACGGCAGGCACCGGTCACGGATGGTCCTCGGCCGCGTTCACCCACGTGCCCGCGCTCAAGATGACCGGCACCGCGCCGAGAACCGCCGACGAGATCGCTCTGCCGTCCACCACCCCGGGTGCGCACCTCGGTCAGAGGGTGCGCGTCGTCGCGAGCGGCACGGTGGGCGACTATCGGGTCACCGCGCTCGTCGACGCGCCCGGCCCCTACTTCAGCGACGCGGCCGCGTCCAGGCTCGCCGCCAGAGACACCGGGCCGCGCGCGAAGACCTTTGACCTCGTCGCGCTCCGCGCGGCACCCGGAGTCTCCCCCGCCGCGCTCGCCGACGACCTCGGCAAGCGGCTCGGCGACAGGTACGAGATCTCCACCGGCCAGGCCAGAGGCGATGCCGAATCCCCCGGCACCGCCGCAGCCCGCGGCATGCTCATCGCGCTGCCCGCCTCCATCGGCGGAATCAGCCTGATGATCGTCGGCTTCGTGGTCGCCGGGGGCCTGTCCCTCTCGATCAACAAGCAGCGCCGCGACCTGGCACTGCTGAGGGCGGCCGGTGCCACCCCGCGCCAGGTGCGCAGGCTCGTCGCCGTCCAGGGCACCGCGGCCGCCCTGGCCGCGATCATCCCGGGAGCGGCGCTCGGCTATTTCCTCGCCGCCCGGTTCGGCGACCTGCTGGTCTCGGTCGGCACCCTGCCCGGCGACCTCCCGCTGTCCTACAGCCCCCTCCCCGCACTGGCCGCCGCGCTGCTGCTGTTCGCCGTGGTCAGGACATCAGCCTGGGGCGCGTCCTATCGCGCTTCGCAGATGTCGGCGGTGTCCGCCGTCGCGGAGTCGCACAGCGAGCCGCGCACCCCCTCCCGGATCCGCACGAACAGCGGACTGCTGCTCATTCTGGCCTCGATCGTGCTCTCCGCGGTCCCGCTGCTGATCCGCACCGACATCGCGGCGGCGGGCCCGGCGACCGCGGCGCTCCTGGCCGTGATCGGTCTCGCCCTGGCCGGACCCTGGCTGGTCCAGCGGGCGACGGGCCTGCTCGCCCGGCGACTTCCCCCCAGCCTGTCCGCAACCGCCTGGCTCGCGGTGAACAACACCCACGGCTACGCACTCAGGACGGCGGGCGCCATCGCCGCGCTCGGCATGGTCGTCACCCTCGCGCTCAGCGTCGTCCTGACCGACACCACGATCGCGAAGGCCACGGGGGACGAGGCCGCCCAGGGAATCCACGCCGACGCCGTGATCACCGCTCCCGTCCTCGGCGGCATCCCGCACGGCCTGCTCTCCGACGTACGCGCCGCCCCCGGCGTGACCGCGGCCACCGCGTTCTCCACGACCACCGTGCTGACCCGGTCCCTGGCCATCGGCGACGACGCCCGCCGACTCGTCCCCAGGCCCGCCATGGTGCTCGGCCCCGACGCGGAAGACCTGGTGGACCTGGGCATCACGCGAGGCAGCCTGGCCGCCCTCAAGGGCGACACGATCGCACTCGACGAACGCGCGGGGAAGCTCGGCGAACACCGCGACCTCACCATGGGCGACGGCACCCGGGTACGGGCCCGCGTGGTGGCCACCTACACCCGCGCCCTGGGCTTCGGCCCGATCGTCGTCTCCCGCGACCTCGCCGCGGGTCACACCACCACCGGCCTGAACTCCACCGTCCTCGTACGGCTCGCCCCCGGCGCGTCCCTCCTTCCCGCACTCCAGAAGCAGTGGCCGGGCATCGTCCTGTCCACCGACCCAGCCCTCCACCTGGGCAAACCTTCGGGGGAGATCTGGGTGAACCTGGCGGTCCTCGCCGTACTCCTCGGCTACGTCCTCGTCGCGGTCACCAACCGTCTGGTGGCCACCACCACAGGAAGAACCGCCGAACTGACCGCCCTGCGCCACCTGGGCGCCACCCCCCGCCAACTGCGAGCCATGATCCGCTGGGAAGCCCTGGTCATAGCCGCCGCGGCCGCCGGATCCGGACTCCTCCTGGTCGCCGCCCCCCTGACGATGCTGAGCATCGGATTCCTGTCCCGCCCCTGGCCGGCGGGCCCCCTCTGGCTCGCCCCCGCCGCCGTACTCGCCATCGCGACGATCGTCTGGCTGGCCATGGACCTGCCCGCCCGCCGCATCATCCGCCGAGCCTGACCCCGCCGAGTCAGGGCAGCAGGAGCGCACGCACGGTGTTCCAGCAGGTCTCGTCCGCGGCGTCGAGCAAGCCGGAGCGCGGGTCGGCGGGCCGGTAGGGGCTCCCGTCCGGACGGCGTGCGACACCGCCCGCCTCGGTCAGCAGCAGGGCACCGGGTGCGTGGTCCCATGGCAGCGTCCGCTGGAACAGGGCGACTTCTCGGCGATCTCTCCATCGGCCAGCGCGCGGAATCGGGGAAGGATCGCGACCTCGGCCGCCTCGACCAGTATCTCGGTCACCTCGTCGATCCACATGGCCTCGACCATAGCCCTGGCGTACACCGGCCTGAGCGGCCTGGTCGCCACCTGGCCATCGGTCTGTGACGCCGTCTTCGGGAAGCGCCACATGCTCGTAATCGCCCTTTGATGCCTTGAATATCGCTGCCGTCGACGGGGAGTGACTGGTATGGGTGGAACCATGATCTCTTTGGGGCGGACCGTCCGAGTCGCCGTACTCACGCTTCTGGTCATCCCGATCACCGCTGTCACCTCCAGCCCACCGGCGGCAGCCGAGCCGCGCAAGCGTCCGCAGGCCGATGCCGGTGCGCCGGCCCGCCGCATGCTGGCCCAGGTGAAAGTGGCGGGGCCCTTATCGATCCGTGGTTACAGCCACCGCCGGTTCCAGCCCCGATGGGCACACCACAAGGGAAGGTGCGACGCACGAGAGATGGTCCTGGCCCGCGACGGGCGACACGTGCGCAGAAACGCGGCCTGCCACCCGGTCAAGGGCATCTGGTACAGCCCCTATGACGGTAAGCGGCTGAGAAGCGAGAAGCAGGTCGACGTCGATCATGTCGTGCCGCTGGCGTACGCCTGGCGCTCCGGGGCCAGCAAATGGAGCCAGGCGCGGCGGCGCGCCTTCGCCAACGACCTCACCCGCCCCGAGCTGATCGTGGTCAGCCACTCCGCCAACATCGCCAAGAGCGGCCAGGGGCCGCAGAGCTGGCGTCCGCCGCGCCGTAGCTACTGGTGCCGCTACGCCACCTCATGGATCACCGTGAAGCATCACTACCGCCTGTTCGTGACCCGGAAGGAGAAGGTGGCCCTGCTCAACATGCTCCGCACCTGCCGAGGATGATCCTCCACACGCCGGCCGGGACCGCCGCGAAGCGAACTGAACCGAGCGTCTCGCCCGGAGTCCCGGCCGCGTGCCGTACACCCGCCGACCTAGCGGAGAGCCCGTCTTTGGCAAGCCGGAAGTGTCCACCGTAGGGGTCAACCTGCCGGGTTATGGGTTACTTCAGGCGTTTTTCGACGATAAACGCTAGACGCCCGCATGTCGGGAGCAAATCCCTCGGCCCGAGCTGCCAGGCACGCCCGACAACGGTTCCCGCCTTACCTGTTTCCAGGCAATTTAGAGAGGCCTAAACACATATGCCCAGGTGGGACACACTAAGAGGGTCCGGCACCGCTTTTTTGGTAAATGGGGAGTATCTTGTACGTGTGTGGCACATGAGCAAGCATGATCGAGCCGCCCGTCCTGCGGGGTGGCTCTTAACGCTGACCTCCATGGTCAGCCTCTGACAGGGGAGAGCGGCGTAACGGTCGAGCCCTAGGCGAGAGGCATCCCTCTCGACCGGCCGCTGGCTGGCGAGCATCACTCGGGCACATCAGTCCGGGATCTCACGGCGGCACATGAACAAGGGCTCCCCCATGATCGTTCTTCATGCCACTTGGCAGAGAGTCGCCCTCGGCGGCCTCCTAGTGTTCCTTCTGACGCCGCTCCTCCTGGCGATGGCTCTTCCCTTGCCGTTGCTCATTTGGCGGGAGCCGGGGCGCAAGTTCGTCCTTGATCTGTTCGACAAGGTGACCGGCCTCGCCAAGGCTCTGCTTCCGCCAGCGGAAGCGGCCGCCGGCGAAGATGCCGCCGAGAGCCTGAGGATCGCGCTGCCTGCGGCTCCTATGCCCAGCCGTCAGAGCGAGCGGGCAGGTGCATGAGCCGCTATTTCGGTAGCGCCCGCTGGGCGGACTCCCGAGAATCAGCGGAAACGTGCTCCCGATCAAACAAACCATTCCATAGCTGAAGGGCCGACCCCCAATGAAGTCGACCCATCAGGGATCTGCTCCACCAATTCGGTCAAGAAGGTGAGATTGGTAAGTGAATTCCAAGCCGCTTCAACAGGTTCGCGGCAGGTAATGCGCCTTCAGCTTGGCCGAACGGCTCAGGCCTACTCGGCCTCCCCTTGCCGTCGAGCCGTCGAGCTGAACCACGCCACCGGTCTGCGGCACGTGTATGTAGCGCATACCGTCACCAGGCCGCAGCCCCCTTCGGCGGCAGGCGATCCTGGTGCCACCGAATTGAGGTACATCGGGGCGTCGCGCGCCGCCGGCGCTGGCCGTTGCCGATGCTCGCCGTCTGCACGCTATCCACCGTGACGCATGTGGCCCAGGCCCTGCCTTTCATGATCGTTGATCTGGGCGTGCCGATCCTGCTATACACCGTCGCCACCCGCTACGGCCGGGCCGTCTCACTCGCGACACTGGCCGGCCTGCTGCTGCTCGCCACAGGCTGGAGCCTGTACTACGCGCTCGCCACGAGTCCAGCACGCGGGCTGCCGGAGGCGTTCCTCGCGGTGACCAACCCTCCGATAGGTCCGGTCACCGCCCCGCCGACCGGGGCCGACAGTGTCCACATGGTCGGCCGGCAGGCGTGGCGCCTGGAGCGGCCTTCCCGTGCTCGGATCCGCCCTGGTCGCCTCCTGGGCGATCGGCTCCGGCTCGCGCAGCCGCCGGGCGTACCTCGACGAGCTGCACGCGCACGCTCAGGATCTCGAACGAGAACGGGACCAGCAGGCGGCCCTCGCGGTGGCCGCCGAGCGCGGGCGGATCAGCCGGGAGTTGCACGACGTCGTCGCGCACGGCTTGTCGGTGATGGTGATCCAGGCGCAGGGCGGCGCCGCCGCGCTGGACAACAGACCCACCGACACCCGGGCCGCGTTGGAGGCGATCGTCAATACCGGACGCGACTCCCTCGCCGACATGCGCAGAGTGCTCACCACGGTGGGCGAGGTGGACGACGCGTGGCACCCGCAGCCCGGGCTCGCGCAACTGTCCACGCTGCTCACCCAGGTGAGAAGGGCAGGCACGCCGGTGCGGCTGCAGGTCGAAGGCACCCCTGCGGCACTGCCGTCGACCGTTGACCTATCGGCGTATCGCATCGTGCAAGAGGCGCTGACGAACACGATGAAGCACGCCGGTACGGGCGCGAAGGCGAACGTGGTCCTCTCGTACGGCGAAGCAGAGGTCGGCATCGAGGTCAGCGACGACGGGCAGAGCCTGGCCAAGAGCGATGGCGCCGGCAACGGGCTGCGGGGCATGCGTGAGCGCGTGAGGTTGCTCGATGGCCGACTCGCCACCGGGCCCGGGCCCCGCAGCGGGTTCGTCGTTCGGGCGGCACTTCCGATCCAAGGACGCGATGCATGATCCGCATACTCCTCGCCGATGACCAGGCCCTGGTCCGCACCGGCTTCCGCATGATCCTGGAAAACGCGGAGGACATGCAGGTGGTCGGTGAGGCAGGCGACGGCGCCGAGGCCGCGGCGATAGCGCTCGAACTGCAGCCGGACATCGTACTGATGGATGTCCGGATGCCCGAGGTCGATGGCGTCGAAGCGACCCGCCGCATCTGCGCCCGCGACGACGCAGGCCGGACCCGGGTGCTGATCCTGACGACCTTCGACCTCGACGAGTACGTCTACGCCGCGCTCCAGACCGGCGCGAGCGGCTTCCTGCTCAAGGACACACTCGCGTCCGACCTGCTCTCGGCCATCCGCATGGTGGCGCGCGGCGACCCGGTCGTGGCGCCGAGCGCGACCCGACGGCTCCTCGAACGGTATGTCCGCACCGCGCCCGCACAGGTCACGTCCACCGCCGACCTGAACGTCCTGACCGAACGCGAACGCGAGGTGCTGGGGCTCATCGCCCGCGGCCTGTCGAACATCGAGATCGCCGACCGCCTCTACCTGTCCGAGGGCACCGTCAAGACACACGTCAGCCGGTTGCTGTCCAAGCTCGGCCTGCGCGACCGAGTACAGGCCGTCGTCCACGCCTACGAATGCGGTCTGGTGCGTGCCGGAACCCCCGAGCGGCCGTGATCCGCAAGGCTGTTCGGCCCCATCGAACAAGCCGCCCACTTCAGGTGGTCGAAGAAGTGCGCACGTTCATCGGCAGGAAGGGATGGCCCGGCGAGACGCGCTGAGCGTTGATCTGGATGAGCCGGTCGAGGCCATGGTGATGATCAACGTTCCGGATCACGTCAGGTGGGCCGTCACACGTACACGGTCCTGTCGGAGATCCTCGAGTCGAGCGAGGAGGCGTGCAAGGCCCGCTACCTCTACCGGATCACCGAAGGTGACAAGGTGATCAACGAGGAGGAGATCATCGGCCACGCCTACCGTCCTGTGCGGGAGACGATCGAAGAGGAACTGGTCGGGGCTGGTTTTATCCAGGCTGATGTTTCCGAGGGGTTCCTCTCCTGGAGGCTCCCCTGAGGTCAGGCAGGCGCAGTAACGGATGCCCCGCAACGTGGTGAGCGATGTCTGATCGTCCCGTCACCGTCGTCCCACCCGTCGGGAAAGCGGGACGATCAGGCTTCCACCTCGACCACTGGTGGGCGTCCGGAGAGGCATCCGCGCCGGGGCGGGCGTGGCCTTCGGGATCAGCGCATGACGCAGAACTCGTTGCCCTCGGGATCGGCCATCGTCACCCAGTCGTCGTGCTCGACCAGCACGCGCGCGCCCAACCCGACCAGCCTGCGGACCTCGGCGTCCGTGTCGTCGGCCGTCAGATCCAGATGCATCCGGTTCTTGGCGACCTTCGATTCGGGCACGAGCGAGAAGAAGAAGCGCGGCCTGATCCCCGGCCCCGCCTCCACCAGGACGTTCGGATCGTCCTCCGGATCGTCGATGCCGTTGCTCCGCAGGCGTTCCAGCTCGGCTTCGTCGTACGGGGCGACTTGGTAGCCGTCGAGCGCCGCCTCCCAGAACCGGGCCAGAGAGGCCGGATGCCGGCAGTCGACCACGATGTCCTTTACGCGCGCCATGAGATCACATACTCTCACTGTCGCCGGCCGCCGCGCGGAACACGGCCAGATAACGTTCGGCAGCAGTTGCAGTAAAAAAGCCCCGGAGCTTGATCGCTTCGGGGCGTTTCTGCTGGTGGGGCTACCAGGACTTGAACCTGGGACCTCTTCCTTATCAGGGAAGCGCTCTAACCGTCTGAGCTATAGCCCCGCGCACAAAGAACGTTATCGCATCCACCAGGTGGAGGCGAACCCGTTGTTCGTACGAGAAGAGCTTACCGTGTCCCGGGCGCTGCTCGCGCCGCGTCCAGGACACGGCAAGGAATCTACTCGGCCTCGCTGAACGTCACTTCGACGCCGCCCACCAGGTCGGCGGCGATGTTGTAGATGACGGCGCCCAACGTCGACAGCGCCGTGATCAGCACGACGTTCACCGCGCCGATCAGCGCGGTGTACCCGAGGATCCTGACCGGCTCGAACCACGAGGAGATGTCGAAGCTCCCCGTGGTCTGCCCATCGGCCTGGGTCAGCTGGTTGACCGTTTGGACGATCGAGTCGAAGACCCCGATGGCCGACAAAACGCCGTACAGGACGGCGACCGCGACGAACAGGACCACGAAGCAGACCAGGGACACGACGAAGCTGAACTTCATCGCCGACCACGGCTCCACCCGCCGCAGCACCAGGTGCGCCTTGCGAGGCAGGCGCGAGGCCGCGGCCGCCTTCTTCTTCGGCAGTTCGACTGCCGGCGGCGGGGCCTCGGAGGTCAGCGAGGGACGGACGCGGATCGTCTCGTTCTGCTGCTCCTCCTCGGCCTGGGTCGCGTCCTTGGTGAGGTCAAGAACTTCTGTCTCGTTGGGCCTTGCGGGCTTCTGCCCGTTCTCCCGAGACGATGTCGTCTTCGCGGGACCGCCCTGGGCGTTCATGGACTACTCTCCTCCCCCGTCTTCCTCAGCTTCCACCGAAGTCTCCATCGACTCGGCGTTCCGAGCGAGGGCCACGACGCTGTCGCCTTCGGCGAGATTCATCAGGCGAACTCCCATGGTCTGACGGCCAGACTGCTTGATCTCCACGGCACGCGTACGGATCACCCCGCCGTTGGACGTGATCGCGAAGACCTCGTCCTCCGGGTTGACCATGACAGCTCCGACCAGCTTTCCACGAGAGGTAACAATCTTCGCAGTCAGCACGCCCTTGCCGCCACGCCCCTGAACCGGATATTGCTCGACAGGTGTCCGTTTCGCGTACCCGCCCTCGGTGGCGATAAGCACGTCCTCACCATCTGCCATGCGATTCATGGCGAGAAGTTCGTCACCTTCTAGGAATCTCATGCCAATGACACCGCTGGTAGCCCTGCCCATGGGGCGCAGCGCGTCGTCGGTCGCGGTGAAGCGGATGGACTGCGCGCCCTTGGAGACGAGCAGCAGGTCGTCCTCCTCGGAGACCAGGCGGGCGGCGATCACCTCGTCGTCCTCGCGCAGGTTGATCGCGATCAGACCGCCGGTCCTGGGGGAGTCGTACTCCGACAGTCTGGTCTTCTTGACCAGGCCGCTGCGGGTGGCCAGCACGAGGTACGGCGCGACGTCGTAGTCACGCAGGTCGAGGACCTCCATGACCGTCTCGTCCGGCTGCATGGCCAGCAGGTTGGCCAGGTGCAGGCCGCGCGCGTCCCGCCCCGACTCGGGCAGTTCGTAGGCCTTGACCCGGTAGACGCGGCCCTTGTTGGTGAAGAACAGCAGCCAGTGGTGGGTCGTGGTTACGAAGAAGTGGTCGACGATGTCGTCCTGGCGCAGCTGCGCCCCTCGCACACCCTTGCCGCCGCGCTTCTGCGCCCGGTAGAGGTCGGTCTTGGTGCGCTTGGTGTAGCCGCCGCGGGTGATCGTCACGACGATCTCGTCCTCGGCGATGAGGTCCTCGATCGACATGTCGCCGTCGTAGGCGATGATCTCGGTGCGCCGGTCGTCGCCGTACTTCGCGACGATCTCCGACAGCTCCTCGTTGATGATCTCGCGCTGGCGGGACTGGCTGGCCAGGATCGCGTTGTACTCGGCGATCTGGGTCATCAAGTGGTCGAACTCGTCCTGGATCGCCTGGCGCTCCAGGGCGGCGAGCTTGCGCAGCTGCATGTCGAGGATGGCCTGGGCCTGGACCTCGTCGATGTCGAGCAGCGTCATCAGGCCGCCCTGCGCCTCGGCGGCCGAGGGCGACTGCCTGATCAGCGCGATGACCTCGTCCATCCGGTCGAGGGCCTTGAGCAGCCCGCGCAGGATGTGGGCGCGCTCCTCGGCCTTGCGCAGGAGGTAGCGGGTCCTGCGGACGATGACCTCGATCTGGTGCGCCACGTAGTGCCGCACGAACTGGTCGAGGCGGAGCGTGCGCGGCACGCCGTCGACCAGCGCCAGCATGTTGGCGCCGAAGGTGTCCTGCAGCTGGGTGTGCTTGTAGAGGTTGTTCAGCACGACCTTGGCGACCGCGTCGCGCTTGAGCACGATCACCAGTCGCTGGCCGACGCGTGAGGACGACTCGTCGCGGACGTCGGCGATGCCGGTCAGCTTGCCCTCGCGGACCAGCTCGGCGATCTTGAGCGCCAGGTTGTCCGGGTTGACCTGGTAGGGCAGCTCGGTGACCACCAGCGACTGGCGGCCCTTGCCGTCCTCCTCGACCTCGACGACGGCCCGCATGGTGATGGAGCCCCGGCCGGTGCGGTAGGCGTCCTCGATGCCGCGACGGCCGACGATCAGGCCTCGGGTCGGGAAGTCGGGCCCCTTGACCAGGCCGATGGCCGCCTCGAGCAGCTCCTCGTCGGTGGCGTCCGGGTTCTCCAGGCACCACTTGACCGCCGAGGCGACCTCGCGCAGGTTGTGCGGCGGGATGTTGGTGGCCATGCCGACCGCGATGCCGCCCGAGCCGTTGACGAGCAGCTGCGGGATGCGCGCGGGCAGGACGTCGGGCTCCTGCGACTTGCCGTCGTAGTTGGGCCTGAAGTCGACGGTGTCCTTGTCGATGTCGCGCAGCATCTCCATGGCGATGGGCGCGAGCTTGCACTCGGTGTACCGCATCGCCGCGGCGGGGTCGTTGCCGGGCGAGCCGAAGTTGCCCTGCCCGTCGACCATCGGGTAGCGCAGCGACCACGGCTGCGCGAGCCGTACGAGCGCGTCGTAGATGGAGGTGTCGCCATGCGGGTGGTAGGTGCCCATGACGTCACCGACGACGCGGGCGCACTTGAAGTAGCCGCGGTCGGGACGGTAGCCACCGTCGTACATGGCGTAGAGCACCCGGCGGTGCACGGGCTTGAATCCGTCGCGGACGTCGGGCAGCGCACGGGACACGATGACGGACATCGCGTAGTCCATGTAACTGCGCTGCATCTCGGACTGGATGTCCACAGGCTCGATGCGGTCAGCCGGGGGAGTGGTGTTCACTTCCGTCACAGGTGATGATCCTTTTTTCTGGTACGGCTACCGCTATACGTCGAGGAAGCGGACGTCACGCGCGTTGCGGATGATGAAGTCGCGCCTCGCCTCGACGTCCTCGCCCATGAGCACGCTGAACAGGTCGTCGGCCTGCGCGGCGTCGTCGAGAGTGACCAGGCGCAGCAGCCGCGTCGCGGGGTTCATCGTGGTCTCCCACAGCTGGCCGGCGTTCATCTCGCCCAGACCCTTGAAGCGCTGGACGTTGTCGCGCGGGCGCGGGTCGGGCTTGCCGGCCGCGATGCCCTCGGCGATGACCGCGTCACGCTCGGAGTCGGAGTAGGCGTAGGAGGCGTCGTCGCCCTTGCGGTCCCACTTGATCTTGTAGAGCGGCGGGCACGACAGGTAGACGTGTCCTGCCTCGATCAGCGGCCGCATGAAGCGGAACAGCAAGGTGAGCAGCAGCGTGTTGATGTGCTGGCCGTCGACGTCGGCGTCGGCCATCAGGATCACCTTGTGGTAGCGCAGCTTGGCGATGTCGAACTCGTCGTGCACGCCGGTGCCGAGCGCGGTGATCAGCGCCTGGACCTCGTTGTTCTTCAGGACCTTGTCGATCCTGGCCTTCTCCACGTTGAGGATCTTGCCGCGGATGGGCAGGATCGCCTGGAAGCGCGAGTCGCGGCCGCCCTTGGCCGAGCCGCCGGCCGAGTCGCCCTCGACGATGAACAGCTCGCACTTGTCGGGCTCGTTCCACTGGCAGTCGGCCAGCTTGCCGGGCAGTCCGCTGCCGGACTCCAGCAGCGACTTGCGCCTGGTCAGGTCGCGGGCCTGGCGGGCGGCGAGGCGCGCGCGGGCGGCCTGCAGCGACTTGTTGATGATGTCCTTGGCCTCGCCCGGATTGCGCTCGAACCAGTCGCGCACGTGGTCGTTGCAGGCCTTCTGGACGAAGGACTTGGCCTCGGTGTTGCCCAGCTTGGTCTTGGTCTGGCCCTCGAACTGCGGGTCGGCCAGCTTCACCGAGACGATCGCCGTCAGGCCCTCGCGGACGTCCTCACCGGAGAGGTTGTCGTCCTTGCCCTCCTTGAGGAACTTCTGCTCGCGCGCGTAGCGGTTGACGATGGACGTCAGGGCCGCGCGGAAGCCCTCCTCGTGGGTGCCGCCCTCCGCGGTGTTGATGGTGTTGGCGAAGGTGTAGACCGACTCGGAGTAGGAGTTGTTCCACTGCATGGCGATCTCGACGGAGATGCCCTCACCGTGGGCCTCGAAGTCGATGACCGACGCGTGCGCCGGCTCCTTCTTCGAGTTGAGGTGCGTGACGAAGTCGGACAGGCCGCCCTCGTAGTGGTAGTGGACCTTGTGGACCTCGCCGTTGATGTGGTCGGGCCGCTCGTCGGTCAGCGTGATCGTCAGGCCCTTGTTGAGGAAGGCCATCTCCTGGAAGCGGCGCGAGAGCGTCTCGAAGTTCCACGCGGTGGTCTCGAAGATCGTCGGATCGGCCCAGAAGGTGATCGACGTGCCGGTCTCGTCCGTGGGCTCGCCCTTGGCCAGGGGAGCGACGGGCTTGGACATCTCGAAGCGCTGACGCCAGACGTGGCCGTTCTGCTTGACGACGACGTCCATGGCTGTGGACAGGGCGTTGACCACCGCGGAGCCGACGCCGTGCAGGCCGCCGGAGACCGCGTAGGACTTGCCGTCGAACTTGCCGCCCGCGTGCAGCGTGGTCAGCACGAGCTCGACCGCGGAGACCTTTTCCACAGGGTGGATGCCTGTGGGGATGCCTCGGCCGTTGTCGACGACCCGCACGCCGTTGTCGGCGAGCAGGGTGACCTCGATGCGGTCGGCGTGACCTGCCAGGGCCTCGTCGACGGAGTTGTCCACGATCTCGTAGACAAGATGATGCAGACCGCGCTCACCGGTCGATCCGATATACATACCCGGGCGCTTGCGGACCGCCTCAAGCCCTTCGAGTACGGTGATTGAGCTAGCGTCGTAGGACAAGTGCGAAATCCTCCTGCCGCGGACACGCGGCGGGGAAGGCGACAACCGCCAGCTGCCCCTACCGTGCCCGTCACCGTCGTGAGTGCCCCGATGCGTGGTCACCCAGGGGAGTCGGCTCGCATGCCGCGGGTGACACGCAAGCGGACGTGTCCGGAATCCGCTTTCATTCTACCGGCTCTGAGCGCCGAAGGTGGCATTGAACGCGCCTGTGATGCCCTGTAGCTCGTTTCCCCCCCTCGCAAGCATCCCCCCTCTTGGAAGAGGGGCTCTCGCGTCTGCGGCCTTCTGATCGCCCGATGCGGGTTTTACCCGTATGTGTCGCCGGGCCCGCGACTGCCGGTGACCCGGAGCCCTCCGGACGGCCTCGGCGCGTTCTGCGGCCCTCTGACCTTGACCTTCTTGACCGTTCCCTCGCCGAGCTCCTCGTTCAGCCTGCGGATGAGCGTGCGGGCCAGCAACCGGACCTGGGTGGCCCACGCCGTCGAGTCGGCGGCGATGACCACCTCGCCGTCCTCGAAGTGCTCCGGTTTGGTGTGCGCGGCCAGGTCGGGGCCCACGATCTCCGGCCATCTGCCGAAGACGCCGCCGACGGCGGCCGAGCGCTCCCAGCCGCGCGCGGCGAGCAGATCCGTGATCGCCTTGCCGAAGAGCTGCGGGTCGGCCGCGTCCCTCGCCGCCGCCCTGCGGCGCGGCTCACGGCGGGGCAGCTGCCCCCTCCTGGCCGCGTCGGCCTTGGCCTGGGCGAGCTTCTCCCTGGCCAGCGCCGCCCCACGGGCGGCGGTCGCGTTGTCGTCATCTGACACGGGTCACGCTCCCCCCTGCGACATCGAATCGGGAACCGGTCAATTCCTGCGGCACGTCGTCGGCCACCGCGGCGGTGATCAGCACCTGCTCGGCCGGCGCGACGATCTCGGCCAGCCTGCGCCTGCGCTGGCTGTCGAGCTCGGCGAAGACGTCGTCGAGGATGAGCACGGGATCGCCGCCGTCGGACCGCAACAGGTCGTAGGCGGCCAGCCGGAGCGCCAGCGCGAACGACCACGACTCACCGTGGCTGGCGTAGCCGCGCGCGGGCAGATCGCCGAGGCCGAGAACGAGGTCGTCGCGGTGCGGACCGACCAGGGTGACGCCCCGCTCGAGCTCCGACTGCCGGACCTCGAGCAGCCGCTCCATCAACCTCGACTCAAGGGTTTTCCCCAGGTCTGTGGATAACGTCTGTGCATCGGAAGATCCGGCCTCACCGGCCTCTTCGTCCTCCGCGCCGTCCCCACCTGTGGACAACGTGCTCCGATAGGCGAGCTCCGCGGGAGCGCTCGTGGGCGCCAGCGAAGCATAGGCCGAGGCGACCAACGGCCGCAGCGCTTCGATCAGATCGAGTCTGGCTCGCAACAGCTCCGCACCGTGCCTGGCGAGGTGGGCGTCCCACACCTCCAGGGTGCTCAGCACGTCTCCAGCGCCCGCGGCGGCGAAGGCGGCCTCACTCTCCGCCCTTCGGGCTCCACCGCGCCCACGGCGCGCCTGAGCGGCCGTACGCAGCAGAGCGCCGCGCTGCTTCAGCACCCGGTCGTAGTCGGCCCTGACGCCCGCGAAACGCGGCGCGCGGGCCACCAGCAGGTCGTCGAGGAAGCGCCTGCGCTCGGAAGGGTCGCCCTTGACGAGCGCGAGGTCCTCGGGGGCGAAGAGCACCGTGCGGAGCAGGCCGATGACGTCTCGAGGGCGGGAGACGGGGGAGCGGTTGAGCCTCGCTCTGTTGGCCCTGCCCGGGTTGATCTCCAGCTCGATCAGCGCGCGTCTGTCGTCCCTGTGGACGGCGCAGCGGATGATCGCCCTGGAGGCGCCCTGTCGTACGAGGGGGGCGTCGTTGGCGACCCGGTGGCTGGAGTGCGTCGCCACGTAGCCCATGGCCTCGACGAGGTTGGTCTTGCCCTGGCCGTTGGGCCCGACGAACGCCGTGACGCCCGGCTCGAGGCCGAGCTCCACGGAGGCGTAGGACCTGAAGTCGGTCAGCGACAGGTGGGCGACATGCACCCCTCGAAGGTTAGTGGGCCACACCGACCACTGGGGTCACGCCGTGCACCCCTGTGGAAAACCGATATGGCCCTCCGCCCCTTGTGGAAACGCCGTCCCTGCGAACCCCGGCGTCCCCACCCTGTGGACAACCGCCGGCTACTGGGCTTCCTTCGGCGGGACGACGTCGGCGCCGGGGGAGTCCGCGCCCTTCTCGTGCGCGCCCTCCGCCGAGGTGACCGCGTGGCCGCCGAACTGGTTGCGCAGCGCCGCGACCATCTTCATCGCAGGCGAGTCCTCCTGCCGCGAGGCGAACCTGGCGTAGAGGGCGGCCGTGATCACCGGCAGCGGGACCGCGTGGTCCACCGCCGCCTGCACGGTCCACCGGCCCTCGCCCGAGTCCTGTGCGTAACCCTTGAGCTGGTCGAGGTGCTCGTCGGAGTCGAGCGCCCGCACCAGCAGGTCGAGCAGCCACGACCTGATCACCGTGCCGGTGCGCCAGCTGGCGAAGGAGCCGCGGACGTCCTTGACGATGTCGGAGGCCTCGAGCAGCTCCCAGCCCTCGGCGTAGGCCTGCATCATGCCGTACTCGATGCCGTTGTGCACCATCTTCGCGAAGTGGCCCGCGCCGACGTCGCCCGCGTGGACGAAGCCGTCCTCGCCCTCGGGCTTGAGCGTCTCGAAGATCGGCATCAGCCGCTCGACGTTGGCCTGGTCGCCGCCACACATGAGCGCGTAGCCGTTCTCCAGGCCCCACACGCCGCCACTGACGCCGCAGTCGACGAAGCCGATGCCGTGCGCCTTGAGCTCCTCGGCGTGGCGCTGGTCGTCCACGTAGTGAGAATTACCGCCGTCGATCACGATGTCGTCCGGATCGAGCAGCTCACCCAGCGCGTTGACGGTCTGCTGGGTGGGGTCGCCCGCGGGCACCATGACCCACACCGCGCGCGGCGCCTCGAGGCGCTCGACGAGCTCCTTGAGGCTGGCGACATCGCTCGCTTCGGCGTGGTGGTCGTAGCCCACCACGTCGTGTCCGCCGCGACGCAGGCGCTCGGCCATGTTGCCGCCCATTTTCCCGAGCCCGACCATGCCGATCTGCATGTTGATAACCCCCTTGTCAGGCTTCCATCATCGCCGATGGCTTCGTCAGCTGGACAAGCGGATGGGCATGATCAGATAACGGTAGTCAGGCGTGCCACCGTCGTCCACAGGCTTGCCGCCAGTGAGGATAGCGGGCTTCGTCGAGGTGGTCATCTGCAGCCTGGCCACGTCCGAGTCGATCGCCCCCAGCCCCTCCAGCAGGAACTGGTGGTTGAAGGCGATGTTCATCTCCTCGCCCTCGTAATCCACAGGCAGCACCTCGACGGCCTGCGCCTCGTCGCCGCTGCCCGCCTCCAGGACGACCTCGCCGCCGCGGAAGGCCAGCCGTACGGGCGTGTTGCGCTCGGCGACCAGCGCCACGCGCTTGACGGCCTCGACGAACGGGCCTGTGGACAGCTCCGCCTTGGCGGAGAACTCCGTCGGCAGCAGCGAGCGGTACTTGGGGAACTCGGGGTCGAGCAGGCGCGTGGTGGTGCGCCGGCCCGCGCTGGAAAAACCGATCATGCCCTCGCCCGTGCCGCCCGCAGAGCTCAGCGCGATCTCGACCTCGGCGCCTGTGGATCCCAGCGCCTTGGCGGTGTCGGCGAGCGTCTTGCCGGGGATCATCGCGATCGCCGAGAAGTCGGGCTGGCCAGGCTGCCACTTCAGCTCTCGTACGGCGAGGCGGTACCTGTCGGTGGCCGCGAGCGTCACGGTGTCGCCCTCGATCTCCATGCGCACACCGGTCAGCATCGGCAGCGTGTCGTCCCTGCCCGCGGCGACGGCGACCTGGCCGACGGCGGAGGCGAACACGTCGCTGCCGACCCGGCCGGCCGCGGGCGGCATCGCGGGCAGGGACGGGTAGTCCTCCACAGGCATGGTCAGCAGTGTGAATCGAGCGCTGCCACAGGTGACGACGGCCTTGGCGCCGTCCACCACGAAGTCCACAGGCTGTGCGGGAAGCGCGCGGGTGATCTCGGCGAGCAGCTTGCCCGAGACGAGCACCACGCCCGCCTCACCGGTCTGCGGCTCCAGCGTCACCTCCGCCGAGACCTCGTAGTCGAAGCCCGAGAGCTTCAACTGGCCCGCGTCGGTGACTTCCATGCGCATGCCTGCCAGGACGGGCACCGACGGGCGCGCAGGGAGGCTGCGTGCCGTCCATGCGACCGCCTCAGCGAGCACATCGCGCTCGATCCGGAACATCACGGAGATCAGCCTCCTGCTTGGTCGTCGCTGCTTGTTAAGTCTTCACTCTCCCGCACCTGAGCTCCGGGAGAACCCCTCTATGGGTCTTTGAATCTCTTAGTTAGAACTAGAGGAAGTCATCTTCATAGGGGCTGTGGATGTTGTGGATGACCGACGTTTCCGCAGCTCATCGCGGAAATTTCTATCCACTGCCCATGTGGGTGAAGCCTGGGGAGAACTTCGCCGCCTGGGGATGACGATCCGTTGCCCACAGGCCGTCCCCAGATCGGGGGGTCGTCATCCACCGGTTATCCACTGGGTTTCAACAGGTTATCCACGGGGTAGAAGGGCCCACCTGGAACTCCCGTTTCCGATGTTCACAGGGCGTCCACAAGTTGTCCACGAGCTGTCCCCAGGTTGTCCCCAACATGTCCCCAGCCTTATCCCCAGGCTCTGTGGGCGGTGTTTGCGCTTTTTGATCTTCATCTGGCCGCTGAGAGCCTGTCTGAGCTGGTCCACAGAGTTATCCACAGGCTGTGCACAGTCAGGCTTTGGACGTCTGCTTGATACGCATCGTCAGCTCGTTGACCTGGTTGTACATCGAACGGCGCTCGGCGATCAGTGAACGTATCTTCCGCTCGGCGTGCATCACGGTGGTGTGGTCGCGGCCGCCGAACTGCTGCCCGATCTTGGGAAGCGACAGATCGGTCAGCTCTCTGGCCAGATACATCGCGATCTGGCGGGCGTTCACCAGCGCCCTGCTGCGCGAGCTTCCACACAGGTCGTCGATCGAGATGCCGAAGTACTCGGCCGTCTTCGCCATGATCGTGGCGATCGTGATCTCCGAGCTCGCGTCGGTGGTGATGAGGTCCTTCAGCACCACCTCGGCCAGCTGGAGATCCACACCCTGCCTGTTGAGGCTGGCGAAGGCGGTGACCCTGATCAGCGCGCCCTCGAGCTCGCGGATGTTCGTGGATATCCGGCTGGCGATGTACTCCAGCACCTCGGGCGGCGCGGCCAGGCCCTCCTGGATGGCCTTCTTCCTGAGGATCGCGATGCGCGTCTCCAGCTCGGGCGGCTGGACGTCGGTGATCAGGCCCCACTCGAACCTGTTGCGCAGCCGGTCCTCCAGGGTGATCAGCTGCTTGGGCGCCCGGTCGCTGGAGATGACGATCTGCTTGTTGGCGTTGTGGAGGGTGTTGAAGGTGTGGAAGAACTCCTCCTGCGTCTGCTCCTTGCCCTCCAGGAACTGGATGTCGTCCACAAGCAGGATGTCGATCGCGCGGTAGCGGCTGCGGAACCCGTCGGCCTTGTGGTCGCGGATGCTGTTGATGAAGTCGTTGGTGAACTCCTCCGAGCTCACGTACCTCACCCGCGCCCCGTCGTAGAGGGACTGCGCGTAGTGGCCGATCGCGTGCAGCAGGTGGGTTTTCCCCAGGCCCGAGTCGCCGTAGATGAACAGCGGGTTGTACGCCTTGGCGGGCGCCTCGGCCACCGCGACGGCGGCCGCGTGCGCGAAGCGGTTGCTGGCGCCGATGACGAACGTCTCGAACGTGTACTTCTGGTTCAGCCGCGCCGGCTCGCTCGGCTTGTTGCTCTTGGCCTCCCACCGGTTCTGTGGAGGCTCGGGCTGCGCCTGTGGATATTCGGTGGACATCTGCGAGGCCTCGGGCGGCGCCGCGAAGAAGAGCGAGGGCTCGGGGGCCTGGTAGGCGGGCTGTGCATAACTCTGCACAGGCTCGGGAGCCTGGGGAAAACTCGGCGCCACAGGCTGGGGATGAGGCTCGGTAATCGGCTGGTCGGGAGTGGTCGTGTCGATCATCACGGCCACGCGCACCGGTCTGCCGAGCTCGTGGGAGAGCGCGTGGCTCACCGGCGTGCGCAACTTGCCCTCGATCAGGTCCTTGAGGAACTCGTTGGGGACGCCGAGCACGATCGTGTCGCCCGCCATGGCGATCGGCCTGACCATCGCCAGCCAGGTTCGCTGCTGGATGGGCAGGTTGTCGTTGAGGAAGTTGGCCAGCGCGTGGGCCCATACCGTCCCGAGGTCGTCCCCGTTCATGGTGTGGCTTCCCCTCCGTCGTTCATCCACAGGCGGCAACCGCTAGGGTCGCGGATTGCTCGTTCTATCCACAGGGCGTGGTTCGTACGATCTCCCCAGGAGATCCACAGGAGATCCACAGGAGATCCACAAGTTGTGCACAGAGTGATCCCGCCGTTACGGCTGGGCTCTGGGAGTTGTGCACACCTGTGTTCAAGTCGTTGTCCACAGCCTAGTGGCACCTGAGTGCACAGACTGTGGACGCGCGAACGCCGGTGGAAAAGTTGCCTGTGGATACGTGGAAAACTCCGCTGGTTTGACCTCGGGGCCGCCTGGCCCGTAACGTACGACGGTCGGCTTGTCACGTGACGGCGCTTTTGCATGCCCTCGCGAGCCCGGCAGGCCAGCCATGTGTGTCACGCGCTCTCGCTTACAGGTGGGAGCGCACTTTCAAGCCTGGAGCCCACTCGTGAGCAAGCGTACTTTCCAGCCGAACAACCGTCGCCGCGCGAAGACCCACGGCTTCCGGCTGCGTATGCGCACCCGGGCCGGCCGCGCGATCCTCGCCGCTCGTCGCCGCAAGGGCCGCGAGAAGCTGTCGGCCTGACGGTCGTCCTGTCCCGTGCTTGGTCGCCCGCCGACGCTCCTTGTCGGCGGGCGATAGGCGTCTGACGTGTTGTCTCAAAAGTCCCGCATGCGGCGGGGTGAGGATTTCTCAGCCTCGGTCAAGCGAGGTGCCCGCGCCGGTCGTCCCACTCTCGTCCTGCATCTGAAGGTCGCGGGGGACGGGCCACCGCTGGTCGGCTTCGTGGTCAGCAAGGCCGTGGGCAACGCTGTCGTGCGCAACAAGGTGAAGCGACGGCTTCGACACCTGATGCGGGACCGTATAGTGCGGCTGCCGCGAGGTAGCCTGCTTGTGGTACGCGCTAATCCACCTGCCGCGTCCGCGCGACACGAGCGCCTTGCCGCTGAACTCGATGCCGCGCTGGATCGTTTGTCAAGGCGAGAACAACAACGATGACGGAGCAGACGCAAGGGGTGCCGAGCCTTCCGGCTCGGATTCTCATCGCCCCGATCCGGTTCTATCGGGCCTTCATCAGCCCGATGCTGGGTCCGCGTTGCCGTTTCTACCCCTCATGCAGTGCTTATGGGCTTGAGGCGATAGCCGTACATGGTGCTTTGCGCGGCATATGGCTGACTGTCCGGCGTATCGGGCGTTGCCACCCATTCCATCCCGGAGGTTTTGACCCGGTGCCCCCACGCCCGGTTCCGTCCGACGAAACGCAAGGGAGCTAGCTCGGTGGAGCTGTCCTGGCTTAACTGGCTCTACACAGCCATCGCCCAAGTCCTCACCTGGATTCACCAGGCCTACAGCACCGTGCTCGACCCGGACAGCGGGCTGACCTGGGCGCTGACTCTCATCACTATCACGGTCGCCATGCGACTGCTGATCTTCCCGCTCTTCCTCAAGCAGATGCGCTCCTCGCGAAAGATGCAGGAGCTCGCACCGAAGGTGCAGGAGATCCGCAAGCGCTACAAGAACGACAAGCAGCGCATGAACGAAGAGGTCATGAACCTCTACCGCGGCCAGGGGGCCAACCCCCTCGGCGGCTGCCTGCCCGTCGTCGCGCAGTTCCCCATCTTCATCTCCATGTTCACCGTGCTCAACGCGATGGCGCACGGTGAGATCAAGTTCGGGATGACCCAGCAGTTCGTCGACAGCGCCCGAGCCGCGCACATCTTCGGCGCGCCGCTGCCCGCCAACTTCTGGATGGGCGCCGCCCAGATCGAGTCCTTCGGCGCAGGCGTGCTCCAGACCAAGATCGTGCTCGGGTTCTTCGTGGCGATCAGCTCCCTCACCACGTTCCTCACCGTCAGGCAGAGCGTCACCCGCTCCATGCAGCAGATGCCCGACAACCCCATGGCATCGCAGCAGAAGATCCTGATGTACATCTCTCCGCTGTTCGCCTTCTTCAGTCTCAACTTCCCCCTGGGTCTGATCTTCTACTGGGTCACCACCAACCTGTGGACGCTCGGCCAGCAGCACTGGTTCTACTCCCGTCACCCCATGCCGGAGTACGACCCCAAGGGCAACGTGATCCCCGTCGCGCCCAAGCCTGGACTGCTGTCCAAGGTGCGCAAGAGCTCGCCGGTCGCCGAGGAAGAGGCTCCGCCCGCGCCGCAGGAGCCTAAGATCATTCGACGGCAGCCTGCCAAGCAGACCCGCAGCAAGCGCACGGGCAGCAAGAAGTCTTGATCCTTAACGACGAGCACGAAAGAGAGGCCGACGTGACCGAGGCCGAGCAGGAGAAGGCTCCGGATCTTGCGGCGCTTGAGCAGGAAGGCGAGATCGCGGCCGACTACGTCGAGGGGCTGCTCGACATCGCCGACATCGACGGGGACATCGACATGGACGTCGAGGGCGACCGTGCGCTGGTCTCCGTCGTCGGCGTCAAGGGCACCGACCTCGTCGGCCCTGGCGGCGAGATCCTCGAGGCGCTCCAGGAGCTCACCAGGCTGGCCGTCCACCGGCAGACGGGGGAGCGGTCGCGACTCATGCTCGACGTCTCCGGCTACAGGGAGAAGCGCAGGGCCGACCTGAGCAAGCTGGGCACCGAGGTCGCCGAGACCGTCAAGCGCAACGGCGAGCCGAAGTCGCTCCACCCGATGACGCCTTTCGAGCGCAAGATCGTGCACGACGCGGTGGCGGCCGCGGGACTGCGCAGCGAGTCCGAGGGCGAGGAGCCCAACCGTTTCGTCGTGGTCCTGCCCGCCTGACCCCTCATCGGGTACGGCAGGCACCAACGCCAGGCCGTCGGCTCCTTCGGGGCTGGCGGCCTTTCGTTTGAGATCACGCCTTCCGCGCCTAGGCCGGAGAAATCGCAGGGACGGCTAGTCTTCGTCCATGTCGGCGATCCGCCGTACCGCCAAGAACACGCACATTCAGGAAAGGCCACCGGATCAGTGAGCGACGAGCTGACGGCTCCACCGCAGATAGCGCGTGAAGTGTTCACCGGCGACGCCTGGGACAGAGCGCGGCAGTTCGCGGAGCTGCTGGCCGGCCCGGGAGTGGTGCGCGGGCTGCTGGGGCCGCGCGAGGTGCCCAGGATCTGGGACCGGCACCTGCTCAACTGCGCGGTGGTCGCCGAGGCCATCCCCGCGGACGTCCGCCTGGTCGACATCGGCTCGGGCGCGGGCCTTCCCGGCCTGGTCCTGGCGATCGTACGGCAGGACCTCACGGTCACGCTCCTGGAGCCGCTGCTCCGCCGTACCGTCTTCCTCGAGGAGTGCGTCGCGGCGCTCAAGCTCGACAACGTCGAGGTGCTGCGCGGACGGGCCGAGGAGCTGGCGGGCAAGCGCGTGTTCGACGTCGCCAGCGCCCGCGCGGTGGCGCCGCTCGACCGGTTGCTCAAGTGGTCGATGCCGCTCCTGCGCGAAGGCGGCGAGCTGATCGCGATGAAGGGGGAGCGCGCCGCGGAGGAGCTCGCCGAGGCAGAAGCCCAATTGCGGGCCAGCGGGGCCCAGACGGCCGAGCTGATCACGGTCGGGCACGGTAAGGTCGAGCCGCCTGCAACTTTGGTCCGCGTGGTCGCGGGTCGCGCGCCAGAGCCAGGTCGGCGCCGACGAAAGAGGTGACGGTTGTGCCGGGCACGTCCAGTGGACTCGGTTGGCCGGGTGAACCCGGTCCCGAGAGCCCAGCGGGTCTCGGCTGGCCGGAATTGGGCGTGTCGCGGCACCGGATGACGGGCAGCACCCGGCCGCTGGTTGAAAGGATGGCCTTCGTGACCCAGACCCCCCTTAACCCCGGCGATTCGCCGCTGGTACGAGAGGCACTCAGCTCCGTGGTTTCACGTGAAACATCTGCGACCCAGACGGCGGACGCCCCCACATCAGGCGATGGCTCCTGGCCGCGTCCGTCCAAGTGTCGCGTCATCGCCGTTGCCAACCAGAAGGGCGGTGTCGGCAAGACCACGACGTCGGTGAACCTCGCTGCCGCCCTGTCGATGAACGGCGAGCGCGTCCTTGTCGTCGACCTCGACCCCCAGGGCAACGCGTCCACCGCCCTTGCCACCGAGCACCGCGGTGATGTGCCCGATGTGTACCAGGTGCTCGTCGATGACCTTCCGATGGCGGACATCGTCAAGGAAGTCCCCGACATGCCGGGCCTGTACTGCGCTCCAGCGACCATCGACCTGGCGGGGGCGGAGATCGAGCTGGTCTCGCTGGTGGCCCGTGAGGCGCGACTACGGCGGGCGCTGATGGCCTTTGACGCGGTGGAGCTCGACTACATCATCATCGACTGCCCGCCTTCGCTGGGACTGCTGACGGTCAACGCGCTCGTGGCGGCCGACGAGGTGCTGATCCCGATCCAGTGTGAGTACTACGCGCTCGAAGGGTTGGGGCAGCTGCTCAGGAACGTCGACCTGATCAAGGCGCACCTGAACCCGACGCTGAACCTGTCGACGATCGTGCTCACCATGTACGACGGGCGGACGCGGTTGGCTTCGCAGGTGGCGGATGAGGTTCGGGCGCACTTCGGGGAGACGGTGCTGAACACGGTGATTCCGCGGAGCGTGCGGCTGTCGGAGGCGCCCAGCTATGGGCAGTCGGTGATGACGTACGACCCGGGATCGAGCGGGGCGATGGCTTACATGGACGCGGCGCGGGAGATCGCTTTCCGCGCGGTAACCGTCTGACGGACCAAGCCGACAGGGGAGTCCTTCACCGCCGGGGCTCTCCTCGCAGCCGATCGCGCCCAACCGGCGGCCGGCAATCTCCACAGCGTGGACTGCGGCGCTGCGCCCCTGAGGGGCACCCAGATGGGCTGCGGCACTGCCGCCCCCGACGAGCACCCAGACCATCCCGGGCCTCCTATCGCCGCCCGGACAACTCCGCACCACCCCGCGCCCCGTGGCGATGACGACCCCATTGCGGCTGATCGCCCCAATCGCACCCCCAACCCGGTGAACTCTTCACTCACGCCACGCCTATGTGGCTTTCCGGTTCCGGTTCGGGCGGGATGTGGCAAACCCGACCGAACTGCGTGTGGCGAGGGGGCACCCCGATGCGCTCGCGACGGTAACCTCTCCAGGAGTGACAGGGCGCGGCCGGGTGGATGAGGAGACGCAGTGAGTCAGCAGCGGCGGGGACTGGGCAAAGGACTCGGGGCGCTCATCCCGACCGGCCCGATCGTTGACGGCACTGGGGCGGTGTCACCAGCGGCAGGTTCACCTCAGGAATCGGGCCTTCAACCCATCGCCGGGGCGTACTTCAAGGAGATCCCCCTCGGCGCCATCACCCCAAACCCTCGCCAACCGCGCGACGTGTTCGACGAGGAGCGCCTGGACGAGCTCGCCGCTTCCATCAAGGAGGTCGGCCTCCTCCAGCCGATCGTCGTCCGGTCCGTGGGCGGCGGCGCCTACGAGCTCATCATGGGGGAGCGCAGATGGCGCGCCTGCCACCTCGCCGGGCTCGACCCTGTCCCCGCGATCGTCAGGAACACCCAGGACGACGATCTCCTCCGTGACGCCCTGATCGAGAACCTCCAGCGCGAGCAGCTCAACCCCCTGGAAGAGGCGGCCGCCTACCAGCAACTCCTCGACGACTTCGGCGCCACCCACGAGCAGCTCGCCCAGCGCGTCGGCCGTTCCCGCCCTCACATCTCCAACACCCTTCGCCTGCTCAACCTCCCGCCCGACGTCCAGGTGAGGGTCGCCGCCGGACTCATCAGCGCGGGACACGCCCGAGCCCTCCTCACCCTCGACGATCCGCGAGCCATGGAGTACCTCGCCAAGCGCATCGTCGCCGAAGGCCTTTCAGTCCGAACAGTGGAGGAGATCGTGGCTACCGGCGGCGCGAAGGCCGCCGGCGCCGAGCCCCGTGCGCGTACGGCGAAGCGGCCTTCGATGCCTGGCCTCGTCCGCCTGGCCGACCGCCTCTCCGACCACTTCGAGACCAAGGTGAAGGTGGACCAGGGGCGGAGGAAGGGTCGGATCATCGTGGAGTTCGCCACGATCGACGACCTCGAACGCATCATCAGCGCGATGGCCCCCGAGGCGGCCCACGCGATGCGAGAGCGAGACACGGAGGGCTAACCCTCGTTTCACGTGAAACAACGGGAGGTCCGGCTGGAACGGGCCTCCCGTTTCACGTGAAACACCCCCGCCGGGACGACTCCCCGCCTCGGCCTCTTGCCGCCTTCGCCGCGACGTCTTGCCCCTCACCATCTCGACCGCCGTTTCACGTGAAACACCCATCTCAGCTAACGCGCCACCGCTGCCACCGCCACCGCCACCGCCACCGTCTGGGGCGGTCGGCACCGCGACCGGCATCGCCACCGCCACCAATTCGGGCGGTCGGCACCTCGACCGGCATCCGCACCGCGACCGGCACCGACCGGCATCCGCACCGCCGCCGCGACCGCCACCGGAGGCCGGAACCGGGACCGACGTGCGAGCGGCACCGGTGGCCGCCAACCGTTACCGGGATCCCATCTGAACCGTCAGAGCCGTCAGCACCGGCGACCGCGATCATTACGGTGGGCACCGTCGCCGCCGTGGAGATTGAACGCCCGCGCCGACAGCCGTCGCCGTGCGGCACCACGTCGTGCATTGCGACCAGCATGTCGACCGGTATCGCGCCCCTGCCCGCTTCCACATTCGACGCCCTCTCAATGGGGCGCCGTTTCACGTGAAACAGCGCGGCCAGCGAGTGGGCGGAGAGGGCAGCGCGTTTCACGTGAAACGACCGCGCGGATGCCGACCATCGGAGGCGCTTGTCGGTTCCACGTGAAACTCTGGCGCTTCGGAAACGGCAGGGCGGCCAGTGTCTCCATCTGCGTCAGCGATCTGGTTCTGGCACCCCGTCCGGGGGTGCGCCGCACCGAGCGGATCGGGTTGCCTGTCATGGGACGCGAAGGCTAAGCGGTCAGGGCGCTCTTGATGTCGCGGATGAAATCGTCGACCTGCTGCGGGGTGGTGTTGAAAGCCGTCATCCACCGGACGACCCCCGTCTGCTCGTCCCACAGGTGGAACAGGTACCGCTCCTGCAGCGCCTTGGTCGCCTTCTCCGGCAGGGCGGCGAAGACCGCGTTCGACTCGACCGGGTAGGCGAGCTCGACACCAGGCAGCCCCGCCGTACCTTCAGCGAGCCGGGTGGCCATCGCGTTGGCGTGGGCGGCGTTCGAGCGCCAGAGTTCGTCCGTGAGCAGCGCCGAGAGTTGAGCAGAAATGAAGCGCATCTTCGAGGCCAGTTGGAGTGACTGTCGTCTGAGGAACGGCACCCCGCGGCTCAACGACGGCTCCAACGTCACGACGGCCTCGGCGGCGAGCGCGCCGTTCTTCGTGCCACCGAGGCTGAACACGTCGACTCCCGTGTCCGTGGTGATGGCCCGGAGGGGACAGCCGAGGTGCGCGGCCGCGTTGGCCAGGCGAGCGCCGTCCACATGGAGGAAGAGCCCGGCTTCGTGTGCGGTCTCGGCGAGGGCGGCGATCTCGTCGGGGGAGTAGCAGGTGCCGAGTTCGGTCACCTGCGAAATGGAGACGACCTTCGGCTGCGACTCGTGCGGGTTGCCGAGCCCGCCGAGGCGTGTGGTGATGTCTCCCGGCCTGAGCTTCCCGTCGGCGGTCGGTACGGTGATCAACTTGACGCCGAGCAGCCGTTCCGCGGCACCCGCTTCGTGGGTGGCGATGTGGGCGGAGTCGGCGCAGATGATGCCGTCGTACCGGCCGAGCATGAGCGCCAGGCCGACCATGTTCGCACCTGCGCCGTTGAGCACGGCGAACCCTTCTGCGCTGTCACCGAACTCGTCCTTGATCTGACGCTCGAAGACGGCGGTCGCCGCGTCACCGCCGTACGCGGGAGCGTCGCCTTCGTTGGCCGCGGAGATGGCGTCGAGGATCGCGGGGTGCACGCCTGCGTGGTTGTCGCTGGCGAAGCTCTTGGGATACCGGGAGTCGTTGAACACATCGCCAGGCTAATGAGCCGGTGTCGCTTCCACGCATCGAGCCCATGGCGCGGAAGGCCCGGCACAAGCGAGGTTCATCCGGGGCTGCAGGCCTTCTTCATCGCGGTGTGATCCAACCGGGAGTGGCGACGTCTCATCACGGAGACGGGCGCCTTCGGGAGGACGAAAGGCGGGGCGAGGAAGGAGAGGAAGGCAGGGATGAGTCGGGGGTGAGGGGCGGCGAGGAGTAGAGCGAGCCCAGGGTCAGAGCGAGCGCAGGGTCAGAGCGAGCCAGGGTCAGAGCGAGCCAGGGTCAGAGGGTGGAGGGGTCGGGGGTGGTGGAGCGGTGGGCGGCGCGTTCGAGGAGGGTGCGGCAGAGCACGCCGAGGTCCTGTCCCGCGACCTCCACCGCCATCGGAAGCAGCGAGGTCTCCGTCATGCCGGGAGCGACGTTCACCTCGAGGAAGTGGGGGAGTCCGTCGGCGTCCACGATGAGGTCCGTACGAGAGACGTCTCGCAGGCCCAGCGCCGTGTGCGCGGTGACCGCCATCTCGGCGCAGGCGGCCGCGGCCTCGGGGGAGAGGCGGGCGGGAGCGAAGAACTCGGTGTGCCCGGCGGTGTAGCGGGCGGCGTAGTCGTACACGCCCTCGTCCGGGACGATCTCGACCGGCGGGAGTGCCACGGGTCCCTCGCCGAGATCGACCACGGATACCGACACTTCGACGCCGTCGACGTAACGCTCGACCAGTGCCGTGTCGCCGTAGGCGAAGCAGCCGACCATCGCCGCAGGGAGCTCTTCGGCGGTCCGCACGAACGACGCGCCCAGGGCGGAGCCGCCACGCGCCGGCTTGACGAACAGCGGCAGGCCGAGATGGTCGACGATGCGCGCCAGGACGGCCGAGGCGCCGAGATCGTGGAACGTCTCCTTGGGGAGCGTCACCGATTCAGGCGTTCGCAGCCCCACCGAGCGGACGACCGCCTTTGCCGTCGGCTTGTCGAAGGCGACCCTGCAGGCGTCGGGGTCCGCGCCGACGTAGGGGACGCCAAGGAGTTCGAGCACCGAACGGATCGCGCCGTCCTCGCCCGCGCCGCCGTGCAGCGTGACGAACACCGCGTCGGGACGGTCGGCCAGCATCGCGGGAACCAGCGAGGCGTCGGTGTCTCGGGTCTCGACGTCGATGCCCGTCGCGCGTAGCACCTCGCTCACCCGCCGCCCGGAGCGCAGCGAGACCTCCCGCTCGTAGGACAATCCGCCGGCAAGCACGAGCACGTGACTCAGGTCGCTCATCAAATTCCCTCCGCAGATCGGCGGCGTCGCACGATGTTCCACCGTACCCGCCCGACCTGCCCACCACCGACCCAGATCGCCTCCTTTCGCTGGCCGAGCCGGGGTCTTTCGCACCCGTCCTCCACCGATCCGTCGGAGGCTCCTCGCGGCCGAGCGCCCGAGGTTCGCCCCGTGCGGTGGCGCTCGTTCTGGCTGTGGCTCCTGTGCGGTGGGCGCTCGTTTCCCCGCGGTGGGGTCGTGTCGCGCGCGGCGGGCGCTTGTTCCTCCCGATGGGTGGGCGTCCGGTGTCCGCTGTGACTGGGGGCGGCGGGTTCAGCCCGTACGGCTTGCCGCCCCACGCGCCCCGGTGGTCACCGGTGGCCATCCGTCCTAGTGACGCTCCTCGTGCGGCGGGTCCGGCCTGTACGGCACGCCGCCCCACGCGCCCCGGTGGTCACCGGTGGCCGTCCGTCGAGGCCGCTCTCGGGAGAATGGCTCTCCTGGAAGAATGCGGAACGGCCGACACCTCGCGTGTGAGGTGCCGGCCGCTCGTCAGGCTGGGCATGGCTCGCGCCGTACCAGAGGAAAAGACCCTCAGGCCAGGTCTGGGCCCGGGGTGTCGACGCCGTGGGGGGCGGGGGCGGAGCCGGTTCCGAAGGTGTCGCGGAGCTGGATCTCCTGTTCGATCACCCCGGCGAGCCGTCGCACGCCCTCCCTGATCCGGTCCGGCTTCGGGTAGCAGAACGACAGGCGCATGTGTCTGGCGCCGCTCCCGTCCGAGAAGAACCCGGTGCCGGGCACGAACGCCACTCGCTCGGCCACCGCGCGCGGCAGGATCGCCTTGGAGTCGAGTCCGTCGGGAAGTGTCGCCCACACGAAGAACCCGCCTCCCGGGCGGGTCCATGTGACGCCGGGCGGCATCAGCGATTCCAGCGAGGTGAGCATGGCGTCGCGGCGTTCCCTGTAGAGCTCCCGGAACGTCTTGATCTGCTCCCGCCACGGCTGCGTGGCGAGGTACTGGCCGACGGCGAGCTGGGTGAACGCCGAGTGGGACAGGACCGCCGACTCCATGGCCAGCACGAGCTTGTCGCGGATGGCGTGTGGGGCGAGGGCCCAGCCGACGCGGAAGCCTGGCGCGAGCGTCTTGGAGAAAGAGCCGAGGTACACGACCCCGTCGGGATGGTCGGCGCGAAGCGCCCGCATGGGATCGCCGTCGAACCCGAGCAGGCCGTACGGGTTGTCCTCGACGATCAGGATGCCCGCGCGCTGGCAGATGTCGAGCACCTGCTGGCGGCGGGCGACGTTGAGCGTGACGCCGCCGGGGTTGTGGAAGGTCGGGATCGTGTAAAGGAACTTGATGCGGCTGCCTGCGGCGCGCAACGCGTAGATGGTCTGCGCGAGCGATTCGGGGATGAGTCCCTGGTCGTCCATAGCGATATGGACAACTTTCGCCTGATATGCGGCAAATGTTCCGAGGGCGCCCACGTACGAGGGTCCCTCCGCGAGCACGACATCGCCCGGGTCGATGAAGATGCGGGTGATCAGATCGAGCGCCTGCTGCGAGCCGACGGTGGCCACGACGTCGTCGGGGCTGGCCTCGACGCCCTCGAGCCGCATGACCTCGCAGATCTGCTCGCGCAGGTGCGGGTCGCCCTGCGCCGAGCCGTACTGGAGGGCGACGGGCCCGCGACGGGCGACCAGCTCGGAGACCAGCTCGCCCACCACGTCGAGGGGAAGGGCCGTGACGTACGGCATGCCGCCGGCGAGCGAGACCACCTCGGGCCTCGACGCGACGGCGAAAAGAGCTCGGATCTCGGAGGCGACCATCCCGGTAGCTCGTGCGGCGTACCGATCGACATAGGCATCGATGCGCGACCCTTGGGTCACGGGCGTCCGACCGTGATCCGTCTCTTCTTCCGTCACGGTCCACCTCCTAGGTGTCAAATGGGGGCTGAGAGACCAGAGTACGTCAAAGGCATGACCCGCCCGCGACCGGGAGAGCCCTCTGGAGAATGCACCACTGAGCTACGATGCCAGCTGGGGACGCGGTATTCGCGCGCTTTTCCGCCGAGCAACGATTGGGGCAGAGTTGTCGCGTCGGCTGGCCAATATCACTCTGGACAATCTGGATGATCTGCCGCGTCGGTGCCGGCAGTGCGTCTTCTGGGAGCTCGACCCTGTCAGCGGTGAGCGGGCGGTGAAGACGGGCGATCCGGGGCTGGAGAAAGAGGCCTGGATCTCGTCGACGCTGCTGGAGTGGGGCAGCTGCGGCAAGATCATTTATGTCGACGGGGTGTCCGCCGGATTCGTCCTCTACAGCCCGCCGCTCTACAGCCCGCGTTCGGTGGCGTTCCCGACCTCGCCGGTCAGCGCGGACGCCGTCCTGTTGATGACCGCGCACATCATCCCCGAGTTCTCGGGTGGCGGGCTGGGGCGGATGCTCATCCAGGGGGCGGCGAAGGACCTGACGCGGCGCGGGGTGCGGGCGATCGAGGCCTTCGGCGACCTGAAGTGGGAGGAGCCGAGCTGCGTGGTGCCCGCCGAGTACCTGTTGTCGGTGGGGTTCAAGACGGTTCGGCCGCATCTGCGGTATCCGCGGCTGAGGCTGGAGCTCAAGACGGCCATCTCGTGGCGTGAGGACGTCGAGGTGGCCCTGGAACGCCTCCTCGGCTCCATGAGCCCGGAACGCGCCCTCCGTCCCGTCTGACGCCCCTTGAGGGCCGCCGGCCCCAAACCGCCGACCAAGACACCGCGAGAGCAAGCGGGGACCTGGCCGTCTGCGGTGGGTTGGGGGCTCGGCAGAGGGGCGGGCGGCCCTCGAGTGGCTCCTGGGGCGATGGGACGGCGAAGCCCCGGGGGTTGGGAAACCCTCGGGGCCCGGTGAAGAGAGCCGACTAGATGATGCCGTCGAGCTCGCGCAGCAGCATGGCCTTCGGCTTGGCGCCGATGATCTGCTTGACGACCTCTCCGCCCTTGTAGACGTTCATCGTCGGGATCTGGAGCACACCGTAGTCGCGCGGAACGTTCGGGTTCTCGTCGATGTTCAGCTTGACGATCTCCAGCTTGTCCCCGTACTCCTTCGAGATCTCCTCGAGGATCGGCGCGACCTGGCGGCACGGGCCGCACCACTCCGCCCAGAAGTCAACAAGGACAGGCTTGTCGCTCTTGAGGACGTCCGCCTCGAACGAGGCGTCGGTGACTGCCTTCACAGTCTGCTCCTTCGTTAGTTCTCGTTGCTTGCGAGCCAGCGCTCGGAGTCGAGCGACGCCGAGCATCCGGTACCCGCCGCCGTGATGGCCTGCCGGTAGGTGTGGTCGACCACGTCGCCGGCGGCGAACACGCCGGGGATGTTGGTCGCGGTCGACGGCGAGGCGACCTTGATGTACCCCTCGTCGTCGAGATCGACCTGGCCCTTGACCAGGTCGGTGCGCGGGTCGTGACCGATCGCGATGAACAGGCCGTCGGCGGCCAGGTCGCACTCCTCGCCGGTCTTGAGGTTGCGCAGCTTGACCGAGGTCACCTTGTCGTCGCCGAGTACGTCGATGACCTCGGAGTCCCAGACGAAGCGGATCTTCTCGTTGGCGAAGGCGCGGTCCTGCATGATCTTGCTGGCGCGCAGCTCGTCACGGCGGTGGACGACCGTCACCATGCGCGCGAAGCGGGTGAGGAAGGTGGCCTCCTCCATAGCGGTGTCGCCGCCGCCGACGACCACGATGTCCTTGTTGCGGAAGAAGAACCCGTCACAGGTCGCGCACCAGGAGACGCCGTGGCCGGACAGCCGCTTCTCGTTCTCCAGGCCGAGCTCGCGGTAGCCGGAGCCCATCGCGAGGATGACCGACTTCGCGTAGTAGGTGTCGGTGTGGGTCTTGACGACCTTGGGGTTGGCCTCCAGGTCGACCTCGACCACGTCGTCGGCGACCAGCTCGGCGCCGAAGCGCTCGGCCTGCTTGCGCAGGTTGTCCATCAGGTCAGGGCCCATGATGCCGTCAGGGAACCCAGGGAAGTTCTCCACGTCGGTGGTGTTCATGAGCGCGCCGCCCGCCGTGACGGAGCCTTCGAACACCAGCGGCTTGAGTTCGGCGCGCGCGGAGTAGACGGCCGCGGTATACCCGGTGGGCCCCGAACCGATGATGATCACATTCCGGACGTCGCTCAACGCTCCACGCCTTCCTTCTCTGTTTGCCAGTGGCGTCAACAGATACTAGGCGTCTGTGATTCCCGCTTATCCACAAAGCGGAAGGGCCCGCCGAGGCGGGCCCTTCCCTTGGAGCTAGTTCCAGCTACCCAGCGTGGGTTTGACGATGTTCTTGCACTTGAATGGGTCGACCACGTCGACCCTGACGCGCTGCGCGACCTTGTCCTTCCAGGAGGCGATGATCAGGGCCTCCTGGCCGTTGAACTCGCTCTGGTCGACCATGAAAGGCTTGAGCTTGGTCCGGTTGGAGACCTTGCTGACGCAGGCGGTCACCTTGGTGTCGACACCGCCGCCCTCGGAGGCCGGCGCGGCGGCGAAGAATTCTCGCAGCGGCTGCTTCAGGTCCTGCGCGCTCCAGTTGTAGTCGGTGTCGGTCACGACGTAGCCGAGGCTGGTCTTGGACGGCTGCGGCAGGGCCATGTTGTCCTTCTTCACTGGAGAACCGCCACCGCCCGCCATGAGGCTCGTCCCGACCGCCGCTGTTCCGACCACGACGGCCGCAGCCGCCGCGGCGACCGCGGGCATCGCCCATCTGCGCCGCCGTGCGGAGCGCCGATTGCGCGCTGGGACGATGCTGCCGTCTTCGGCGACGACGCCCAGCCGTACGGGCTCGAGCGCCTCGCGGGTCAGCTCATCCCAGTCGGGACTTTCCACGAGGCCGACACGCCCCCCGGAAGCCTCTCGAGCAAGGGCCTGGTCGATTCGCATCGCGACACCCATCGGCATGGCCGGGGTGGGAGTCGCCGCGAGCACCTCGCGAACCGCCGCCAGATCGGCCAGGAGCTCCCCGCAGGGGTCGCAGGCGGCGAGATGCTCGCGTACCTGTTCGGCCGTGGAAGCGTCCAAGAGACCCTCGGCCAGCTCGGCCAAGATCTCAAGATCGTAGTGCGTATCACCCGTCACGAAGTTCTGCTCCCTTCGCGGATGAGACGCGAGACAGGTCGGTTCGGTTCCGCAGATGCGAAAGAATTGGGGCAAGTTTCGCGCGACCACGCGCGCAGCGGCTCTTCACCGTGCCGCTCGGCACGGACAGCACCTGAGCTGCGTCTTCGACGGAGTAGCCCATCATGTCGACGAGGACGAGCGCTGCTCGCTGGTCGGCTGGGAGACGTTTGAGGGCGGCCGAAACCTCCATGGAGACCTCGCGCTCGCCGGTCTGGTCAGGCATGGGGGTGTCGCGCTCGGCCGCTTCGATCAGCTCGTCGTCGGCGACGGGCCGGACCGATTTGCGGCGCATCCTGTCGAGGCACGCGTTGACCACGATGCGGTGCAGCCAGGTGGTGACGGCCGCCTCACCGCGGAAGCTGTGCGCCTTCCTGTAGGCGGAGACGAATGCGTCCTGTACGGCGTCAGCCGCCTCGTCGGGGTCGCCGAGCGTGCGCAGGGCGACCGCCCACATACGGTCTCGGTGCCTTTTGACTATTTCGCTGAACGCATGCTGATCCCCGTCGAGGTGCCGGGTGAGCAGCTCGGCGTCAGAGGGTGGCTCGGGTGGGGAATTCACAAGGTTTATGCCGTTCCGGGGGAATACACCACTACGTCATAGATGGTGCCATGAAACATCCCGTCCTCTGCGGGAAGACGCGTAAACCAGATCAAAACGTACTGACCGGTTGCGGGCTTGTCCGGCGTCAGCGTGACCTTTCCCGAGGCGTCTTTCTGCTTGGCCACGGTCTTGAGCGCGCCCAGCTCAGGGGAGTCGCCGACCTTCAACTCGATGCCGGCGCCGGGGGTGTCCGGCAGCGTCGCGATCACGTCGGCGATCTTCGTCGGCTTGCCCATGTCGAGCAGCAGGCCCACGCCCGGCTTGAGGTTGCCCAGCGTCGCGCTGACGTAGTTGGTGGTCTTCCAGAAGGTGCCCGGCTTGCCGTCGATGGCGTCCTTGGCGAGCTCCGGGTGCTCCGCGCCGTCGTCGCCGAGCGGGTCGAAGCCCGTGGCCTGCGACGGCTTGATGATCTGCGGCTCCGCCGTCGCCGAGGGCGACGCCGAGATCTCCGCGACCGGCGGTTGGCCGGGGTTGCCCAGCTTGCGGCCGAGCGTCCACGCGCCGACGCCGACCGCGGCGATCACCAGGAGCACGACGAACGTCATCAGCGCCCTGTTGAGGGTGCTCGGCGGTTGCGGCGGTGGCGGCACGTAGAGGTGCTGCCGGGTCTCGAGCCCCTCGGAGCGGGAGGCCGTGGTGGGGGTGGGCGGCGGCGCGGGCGCCGGCGTGTAGGGGATCGGCAGTGGCCTGGCGACGTCGGCGAGCGCCTCGGCCACCTGGGCGGGGTCGGCCAGCGCGCTCTGGCCCCTGCGCGACTCGGGCAGCACGGCCCTGCACGTGATGGTGTCGAGGTAGCCGGGCACGCCCGCGGTCACCTGGCGAGGGGTGCAGAAGTGGCCGTCGTTCATGGGAGCGGCGGGAAGGCCGCCCTCCTCCTCGTCGCCGGGCCAGTGCCCGGTCAGGCCGGCGTAGAGCAGCCGTCCGAGCCCTTCCGCGTCGTCGAGCGCGGGGTCGTCGGTGGTGAGCCCCGCGAGCGCGGCGTCGACGCCGACACCGAGCACCTTGACCGTGTTGCCGGTGGTCCAGACGAGTTTGCCGGGGCGCAGGCACAGGTGGTGGAGGTCGTGCTCGTGCGCGTGGGCCAGCGCCTCGGCCGCCTCGGCGACCAGTGCGGCGGCGCGTTCGGGCTCCATCGGGCCGCCGGCCAGCAGGTCGGCCAGCGAGTCGCCGGTGACCCACTCGCTCACCACGTAGGCGAGATCGTCGTCCTGGGCGGCGTCGAAGACCTGGGTCAGCCGGGGGTCGGTGAGCCGGCTCGCCGCGCGGGCGGCCGTCACCACCTCGGTGACGCGGGGGTAGTCGGGGTCGAAGGTGTGCACCGCGACAGGGCGAGCGAGGATCTCGTCGATGGCCTTCCAGAGGGTCGCGCCCTCGGACTCGCTGACACGGTCCTCCAGGCGGAAGCGCTCCGCGAGGCGGGTGCCTGGTTCTACCGCTGAGGCGCTCATGACTCGATCACCTGCGTGACGACACACCACGCAGGCGCGCTATGCCGGGTGGATCCGCCCACGCCCCTCCTGCTTCCATTTTGCCGCGTGTAGGGCACCATGGTAGTGCCGCGCCAGTTCCTCCCGCGCTCCTTAACGGCCTACCCGCCCCGCGACCATTCCAACGATCGAGTGGACCTCGGGGATACGCATCTTGTGCGCGACCACCAGATACAGGGCGCCGCCAAGGCCGCCGCCGCCGGCCAGAATGATCAGAGAATTGACCATGCCGAGGGCGCCGAACACCTGCTGCACCCCCCAGACGGCCGCCAGCGCGACCACGGCCGTGGGCAGCGCGGCGACGTACATCTTGGTGAGCGCCGAGCCGACCGTCCAGCCACCGAGCCCCTGAACGCGCCGGCTGGCCATCATCCACGCCACCGCCGCGCCGATCGTGTACGCCACGGCGTAGGCGAAGGCCAGCCCCATGACGACGTAGGCCGCAGGAAGCGTGAAGTAGGCCACGAGCATGAGCCCGGCGTTGACCGCCGTGGTGCCCGCTCCCACGAACACCGGCGTCCTGGTGTCGCCGAAGCTGTAGAACACCCGGAGCAGCAGCTGGAAGATCGAGAACGGCACCAGCGCGAGGCCGAAGACCTGCAGCACGTTGCCGATGTAGATGGCGTTCTCCGGCGAGGACTCTCCGTGGCCGAAGATCAGCACGGTGACCGCCGGACCGAGCACCATGAGCAGGAGCGAGATCGGCACCATGACCGAGGCGACCAGCCGTACCCCCGAGCCGAACTCGGCGCGCACCTCGTCGAGCCTGCCCTCGCCCACGGAGCGGCTCATCCTCGGCAGCATGGCGGTGATCACGGAGACGCCGATGATGCCGTAGGGCAGCTGGAAGAGCTGGAACGCGAAGTTGTACGGCGTGAGGCCGTGGTCCTCGACCGCCGCCCCCGCCGCCGTGGCCAGGTTGGTGGTGAGGACGAGGCCGAGCTGCGTGACCACCACGTAGCCGATCGTCCAGATGCCGGCCCTGCCCATCTCGCCGAGCCTGGCGTTGCGGACGTCGAAGCGCGGGCGGAAGGAGAAGCCCGCCCGCTTGAGGGCGACGACCAGCACGATGGCCTGGGCGACGATGCCCGCCGTGGTGCCGAGGCCGAGCAGCGCCAGGTCGCCGTCGGTGACGTTGGCGATCTCGTCGTGGCCGACGCTGACCCCGATGTAGGCCAGCAGCACGACGATGACGACCACGTTGTTCAGGACGGGCGCCCACATCGGGGCGGCGAACCTGTCCCTGGTGTTCAGAATGGCGCCCGCGATGGCGCCGACGCCGAAGAAGGCGAGCTGCGGCAGGATGAACCTGGCCAGCGAGACCGCGACCTCGGACTCCCTGGAGCCCGGCCGCCAGTCGGTGTACAGGTCGATCAGCTGGGGGGCGAGCAGGACGGCGAGCACCGCCACGATCGTGAGCGCCAGCGTCGACAGGGTGAGCAGCCGCTGCTCGTAGGCCCTGCCGCCGTCGGGGTCCTGCTGCTGCGCCCGCACGATCATCGGCACGACGACGCTGCTCAGCACGCCGAGGATGAGCAGGTCGAGGATGCTGTAGGGGATGGTGTAGGCGGCCTGGTAGGCGTCGCCCAGCAGAGCGAGGCCGATCGCGGCTGACAGGATGATCGTTCGGACGAAACCCGTGACCCTGGACACCATCGTGCCCGCGGCCATGATCGCGCTGGCTCGCAGAATGCGGCTCATACGTGCTCGTTCTCCCTAGGCTTCGCCGTCTTCGGCACCCGCCGCTGCGACCTGCGCCGCAGCAGCCGCATCACCACGGCTGCCAGCATCACCGACAGCGCCCCTCCGACGATCACCAACGCGATGCCCGTGTAGCCGGTCGCCTTGATCGTCAGCTTGGCCGGCTTCTGGTACCGCCTGTCGTCCAGGGTGCGCAGCTGGATGGTGACCAGAGAGTCGCCGCTCCTCTTGACCCGCATCCTCACCTGGATCGTGCGGATCTGTTCCGGGCCGATGTCGAGCCGCTGGGGCTTGCCGTCGCTGACGATCTCCAGCAGGTCGGAGGAGTCGGAGGTGACCTGCACGAGCAGCGAGACCGCCTCGCTGCGGGTGTTCTTGACGCTGACGGGGATCTGGCCCTCCTCGCCGGCCAGCAAGCGCGTTCTCGATGCCGAACCGGTGATGGCGACCTTACCGATGCTTTCGTCCACCACCTTGTCGACCTGCTTGACCTCGGCGCCGCCCGTACCCGGCTTGGTGCGCCATGCCGAGGAGGTCAGCCGCAGCACCGCCGTGTCGAAGACGGACGCCAGGCGCTCGGAGGTGATGCTCGAGGTGAGGGAGGCCTTGGCCGCGAGCCGCTTGACCGACTCGAGATACTTCTTGCTCAGCTCGGCCTTGCGGTCGGCGTCGGTGTAGACCAGCCCCGCGTGCGCCGCCGACGCCTTGCTCGGCTTGATCGAGCCGAGCGGAACGCTGGTGAGCCAGGGCAGGCTCGCGGCCGTCTTCAGCAGGTTGGTCACGTGTGTCGGATTGGGGTTCCAGCGGCGGGCGGGCGCGACGACGAGCGACCTGGGCACGGTGGCACCCGGCTCGCCGGCGATCATCGCCGTCTCCGCCACGAACCGCTGCTTCTGCAGGGTGGACGAGCCGGGCACGCCCTTCTGGAGCTCCAGCGTCCGGCTCAGCCCCGGGTCGGCGACGAGCGCCTTGACCGGGCCGGAGACGCTGTCGATCGTCGTGGCGGCGTCGGGCGTGACGGTCGTGAGCGAGTTCCCGGCCACGTTCGTGGTCGCGTTCGTGGACAGATTGTCGGCGTTGAGCAGGACGGTGGTGACGCCGCCGACCGTCAGCAGGTCGAGCGCGTCGTCGTCGATCTTGCCTGCCGCAGGCCACGCGGTCGTGGTCGGCACGTCTCGCCGGAGCAGCTCCTTGGCCTTCCTGCCGCCGATCTCGACCGCCTTGGCGGTCTCCTCGTCGAGCCCCTGATGGGCCAGTGCCGCGACGTCGGGGTCCGCGTACGGCGTGGCCACCACCTCCTGGTTGGCGAGAGCCGTACGCAGGTGTTCGAGCCACTGGGCCGCGCTGGCGTCGGCCGGCCTTCTGATGACCTCGTCGCCCGACTTGGGGTGCACCCGGTACTCAGCGGAACTCATCGCCGCCACGTCGTCGAGCAGCGCGGGTTCGATGAACCACGTGACGTTCTTGGGCTGGGACTTGGCGATGCGCAGGAGGTCGGCGAGGCGGCCGTCGCCCAGCAGGGAGGTGCGCAGTTTGTCGTCGATGAAGAGGGCGTCCGGGCCGCGGCGCGGCTGGTCGATGATCGGCAGCGCGAACGCGATCTTGTTCTTCGGCGGTTTGGCGTCCGGCGGCGCGTAGGTCAGGAAGGTGCGGACGTTGGCGACGGGCACTCCGAGGTTCAGCACCTCGACGCCCAGCGGGTAGACGCCGAACCTGGACAGGGACAGCGCCACGGGCGTGGTGGTCAGCTCGAACTCGGTGGAGGCTCCAGGGGCCAGTGCGGGGAGGGGCCGCGTGGAGCTGTTGAAGGCGTAGTCGGAGACGAGGCCGCCGGCCAGGTACTCCTCCATCGCCGCCCTGCTGGTGAACTGCTGCCTGGGGGCGCGCAGCCGCATGAGCACATTGCCGAGGGGCGTCGTGCCGGTGTTGGTCAGCTTGCCCGCGACCTTGATCTCGTCGGTGGGCTTGCGCGGCACGTCCGGCGTGATCGACTCGATCGTCAGCCTGACCTGCTGCGCCTTGACGGTGACGGCAGCCGTGCTCGCCGGCGTCACGACCATGGCAGTGAACAACACGGCGATGAGGACGGCGAGCGGCGTGGCCTTACGGATCACGCGTCTGCCCATGGAGGAGTTCGACGCACGCCGCCATGGTACGGGCTCAGTGCCGGAGCGCGACCGCCTCACGACTTCCCCTGGGACGGATCAGGCCAAGATCTACGGTCTTTCCGCGGACAAGTCGGAGCAGGTCGAGGGCGTGCAGCCGCAGTGCCGTGTGGCGCTCGCCCGTCGGCGTGAAGACGAAGCCGCGGTCGGCGGGCATCCGCTCGTCGACAAGGACGAACAGGTCGTGAGGGAGCAGGAGGGGACAGATCAACCCTGCCGCGTAGTCGGTGGATGCGTTGATCGCGAAGGCGGGTGCGGGACTGACATTCCTCGACCCGAGCAGCAGGCCGACCGTGCGTGGAGTGGGGAGGTCGGCGACCGTGGAGACCACGGCGACGGCCTCGCGGCCCAGCCTGGAGTGGCGCTCGAACACCGTCACGGCCACGCACCGCTCGGGAGCGGCGGAGATCGTCGCGGGTAGCTCTTCGGCGCACGTCATGGGGCGCGGAAGGCGTACGATCTCATGATGGACCTGGTGTGCGAGGAGCCAGCGGTGGATCGCGAGGGCGTCCTTCATATGTACGCTCCTTGCCTCGTTCCATGGGCCCCCGACGGTCTCTGACCGACGGTAACCCGGACCCGGTGTGGCTCGGGGGATATGTTCCGCAATAGAAGGACCTACCCAGCTTGTCCGACTCAATAGAGATCTCCCGCAAAATCGCTCCGGTCGCCAACGAACTCGGCGAACTCTTCGCCGCCCGCGGGCACGAGCTTGCCCTGGTGGGCGGGTCGGTGCGTGACATCCTGCTGGGCCGTATCGGCAACGACCTCGACCTGACGACCGACGCCCGCCCCGAGCGGGTGCTGGAGATCGTCAGGGACTGGGCCGACTCGGTCTGGACGATTGGCATCGACTTCGGCACGGTCGGCGTGCGCAAGGGCGGCTGGCTGCTGGAGATCACCACCTACCGCAGCGAGTCCTACGACCCGAAGTCACGCAAGCCCGAGGTCATGTACGGCGAGACGCTCGAGGCTGACCTGGAGCGCCGGGACTTCGCCATCAACGCGATGGCGGTGCGGCTGCCGGGCCACGAGTTCGTCGACCCGTACGGCGGCAGGCGCGACCTGGCGGCCAGGGTGATGCGCACGCCGGGCACGCCCGAGCAGTCCTTCGACGACGACCCGCTGCGCATGCTGCGCGCCGCCCGCTTCGCCTCCCAGCTCGGCTTCGCGGTCGCGCCCGAGGCCGTGGCGGCGATGACCGCGATGAGCGACCGCATCGAGATCGTCTCGGCCGAGCGGATCCGCGACGAGCTCGACAAGCTGATCTGCGGCGCCCACCCGCGCGAGGGCCTGCGCCTGCTCGTCGAGACGGGCCTGGCCGCCCATGTGGTGCCCGAGCTGCCCAAGCTCCGCCTGGAGATCGACGAGCACCACCGCCACAAGGACGTCTACGAGCACACGCTGATCGTGCTTGAGCAGGCCATCGCCCAGGAGGAGGACGGCAAGCCCGACCGCATCCTGCGCTGGTCGGCGCTCATGCACGACGTGGGCAAGCCCAAGACGCGCCGCCACGAGCCGGGCGGCAGGGTCTCCTTCCACCACCACGAGGTGGTCGGCGCGCAGCTGACCAAGAAGCGGATGGCGGAGCTGAAGTTCCCCAAGGACGTCGTCTCCGACGTCTCCCGCCTGGTCGAGCTGCACCTGCGCTTCCACGGTTACGGCACAGGCGAGTGGACCGACAGCGCGGTGCGCCGCTACGTGCGTGACGCCGGCCCGCTGCTCGACCGCCTCCACAAGCTGACCAGGGCCGACTGCACCACGCGCAACAAGCGCAAGGCGCAGGCCCTCTCGCGCACCTACGACCAGCTCGAGGAGCGCATCGAGCGGCTCGCGGAGGAAGAGGAACTGGCGAAGATCAGGCCCGAGCTCGACGGCAACGAGATCCAGCGGATCCTCGGCGTCGGCCCTGGCCCGGTGGTCGGCAAGGCCTACAAGTTCCTGCTTGAGCTGCGTCTCGACAAGGGCGTCATCGGCAAGGAGGCCGCCACGGAGGCGCTGCTGCAGTGGGTGGGGGAGAGCAGGCCCTAGAGAGCCGAGGGGGCGCGTGTCGGCGTGGCGATCCGGTAGATCACCGCGCCGAGCACGTAGCCGATCGCGATGATCGCGACGGCGACGAAGGACTTGCCGTTCGCCGGCAGGATCGCCGCCGACAGCGCCGCCGCCAGCACGTACATCCCGTTGAACAGCATGTCGTAGATCGAGAAGGCCCTGCCGAGGTAGGCGTCCTCGACGTCGCGCTGGACGCTGGTGTCGGCGCAGATCTTGACGCTCTGGCCGGTCACGCCCAGCACGAAGCCGCCGATCCACAGCCCCCACGGCTGGAACGGGATGATCAGCAGCGCGCCCAGCACGCCGGCGGTGACCAGCATGATCGGCACCCAGCGCTCGATGGGGAAGCGCTCGGTCGCCCACGGCGTGATGATCACCGCGAAGAAGTAGCCGAAGCCCGAGGTCACCAGCACGATGCTGATGCCGGACAGCGCGGCGTCGGCGTCGCCGTCGGTGAAGTAGTAGCGGTAGAGGATGATGCCCATCGCCGTCGCCATGCCGTACATGAAGCGGTGGGTGGCCATCGCCCCCATCGCCGCCGCGGCCGCGCGGTGGTGGATCAAGTGCCTGGCGCCGTCGACGAGGCCGCTGACCACGTTGCGCAGCGCCTCGCGGGCCTGCGGCCTGTCGGAGTCGTAGGAGGGCCCGAGCAGGTCGCGGCGCATGGTGCGGGCGATCAGCGCGCTCAGCCCGAACACCACGCCCGAGGTGATGAGCAGCAGCGCGGTGCCGCCGTGGCCCGCGCCGAACACCCAGCGCAGCACGATGCCGAAGCCCGCGCCGATGAAGGTGGCCACCGTGCCGGAGGTCGGCGTGACCGCGTTGGCCATCATCAACTGGTCCCTCGGCACCACGTGCGGCAGCGAGGCGCCCAGGGCGGCCAGGAAGAACCTGTTGACGCCGAGCACGCCGAGCGCCGCCGCGTAGAAGTACTCGTCGGGTAGGCCCGCCGCGACGAACGCCGCCGCGACCAGCAGCAGCCCTCCGCGCACGATCGGTGCCACGACCAGGATCTGCCGCCGCGACCAGCGGTCGATGAAGACGCCCACGAACGGGCCGAGCACGCTGTACGGCAGCAGCAGCACGGCGAGGCCGATGGCCACCTGCAGTGCGGTGGTCTGCTTCTCCGGGCTGAAGAAGGCGAAGCCCGCGACGCCGAACTGGAAGATCCCGTCGGAGAACTGCGAGACCAGCCGGGTGGAGAACAACCGTCTGAAGTCGCGGCCCTGCAGGACTACACGGAGATCGGCGGCATAAGACACGACGCCAGCCTAGCCGCCGCCCCGCGGCCTGACATCGGGGTCAACCCTGAGATGGCGGGCGTGACAGATGAGTAAAAGGGTTCCAGCTTAGCGTCATGATCACGTACGCTACAGACTGTGACTCCTGACGAACTCGTGGTGTTGGTCGACGGCGACGGCAACGCGATCGGCACCGCACCCAAGACGTCGGTGCACGGTCCTGACACACCACTTCACCTGGCCTTCTCCAGCTACGTCTTCGACGAGGGCGGCAGGGTGCTGCTGTCCAGGCGGGCCTCCCACAAGGTCACCTGGCCGGACGTGTGGACCAACAGCTGCTGCGGCCACCCGCTGCCGGGGGAGCCCCTCGACGCCGCGGTGGCGCGCAGGCTCTCCTACGAGCTCGGCCTGGTCGTCGACCGCGTCGACCTGATGCTGCCCCGCTTCTCCTACCGGGCGGTCATGGGCAACGGCATCGTCGAGCACGAGCTGTGCCCCGTCTACCGGGTCGTGGTCACGGCTCCCGTGCGGCCGAACCCCGAGGAGGTGGGGGAGGTGCTGTGGATGCCGTGGAAGGAGTTCACCGCGGGCGTGCTGTCGGGCCTGCTGGCGATCTCGCCGTGGTGCCGCGACCAGGTGCCGCAGCTCGACGACCTCGGCGCGGACCCGCTCGCCTGGACTCCGGCGACGCCCGCCGGCCTGCCTCCCGCGGCGCGCGTGTGAACGTTCTTCAACTGCTCGGGTACGGCACGCCCGCCACAGCGCCACCCGAGGCGCGTGGCCGGCGTCCCTCCAGGGAGACGCTCACCGAGCGCGCGTGTCCTGGGCCCGTCACGGCGCACCCAGGAAAGGCGAGACGCCTCGCCGTTGGCGAGGGATGCCCGTGCGCTGGAGTAGCGCACGGGGACGGACCTCGGCCACGACGAGACGTCGGTGCTCACGCCGGCTTGCCGTACGGGATGGCTAGCGCTCGACCTCGCCGCGGATGAACTTCTCCACGTAGTCGCGCGCCTCGTCGTCGGAGTACTGCTCGGGCGGCGACTTCATGAAGTAGGAGCTGGCCGACAGGATCGGGCCCGCGATCCCCCTGTCGAGGGCGATCTTGGCCGCGCGGACCGCGTCGATGATGATGCCCGCCGAGTTGGGCGAGTCCCACACCTCCAGCTTGTACTCCAGGTTCAGCGGGGTGTCGCCGAACGAGCGGCCCTCCAGGCGGACGTAGGCCCACTTGCGGTCGTCGAGCCACGGCACGTGGTCGGAAGGGCCGATGTGCACGTCGGCCTTGGCCATCTCGTGCGGGATCTGCGAGGTGACGGACTGCGTCTTGGAGATCTTCTTCGACTGGAGGCGCTTGCGCTCCAGCATGTTCATGAAGTCCATGTTGCCGCCGAAGTTGAGCTGGTACGTGCGCAGCAGCTCGACCCCGCGGTCCTCGAACAGCTTGGCCATCACGCGGTGCGTGATGGTGGCGCCGACCTGCGACTTGATGTCGTCGCCGACGATCGGCACGCCTGCCTCGGTGAACTTCTCGGCCCACTCGGGGTCGGAGGCGATGAAGACCGGCAGCGCGTTCACGAAGGCCACCTTGGCGTCGATCGCGCACTGGGCGTAGAAGCGGTCGGCCTCCTCCGAGCCCACCGGCAGGTAGGACACCAGGACGTCGGCCTGGGCGTCCTTCAGCACCTGCACGACGTCAACGGGCTGCTCGTCGGACTCCTCGATGATCTCGCGGTAGAACTCACCGAGACCGTCGAAGGTATGGCCACGCTGGACGATGACACCCGTCGGCGGCACATCCGTGATCTTGATCGTGTTGTTCTCGCTGGCGACGATCGCCTCGGACAGGTCGCGGCCGACCTTCTTGGCGTCCACGTCGAAAGCGGCGACGAACTCGACGTCACCCACGTGGTAGTCACCGAACTTGACGTGCATCAGACCCGGCACTCGTGTGTCCGGGTCGGCGTCCTTGTAGTAGTGAACGCCTTGAATCAGCGACGCCGCGCAGTTGCCGACACCGACAACGGCTACGCGTACCGAACCCATCGCACTCGCTCCCTTACTCATCTGATGACGTATCTCTCTCGGGCTCTTGCGAGGCCCTGCGTTCTGTTGCGATCAGCTCGTTCAGCCAGCGCACCTCGCGTTCGACCCCTTCCAGCCCGTGGCGCTGAAGCTCCAGCGTGTAGCTGTCGAGGCGCTCCCTCGTGCGGGCGAGCGCGGTGCGGACGCTGTCGAGTCGTTCCTCCAGGCGGCTGCGACGCCCTTCGAGGATGCGGAGGCGTACCTCGGCCTCCGTGTGCCTGAAGAAGGCGAAGTGGACGCCGAAGCTCTCGTCTTCCCACGCGGACGGGCCCGCCTGGGTGAGCAGATCCTGCAGCCGCTCCTTGCCGTCCGCCGTGAGTTTGTAGACGATCTTCGACCGTCCGCCCACCGCTTCCGTCGGGTGTTCCTCCGCGATGAGCCCGTGCTCCAGCAATGACTTCAGGCACGGGTACAGCGAGCCATAGGAGAAGGCCCGGAACATCCCCAGCAGCGCGTTGAGCCGTTTGCGCAGCTCGTAGCCGTGGAGCGGGGTCTCGTGCAGCGACCCGAGCACGGCGAGTTCCAGGACTCTGCCCTGTCCGCCCGCCAACGGAACCGCCCCCTCTCGCGTCGATGTATCGAGTCGATACATCCGTAGGATACGTCAGATCGCTATATCGCTGCAATTAACGGATTCCTCAAGAGGTTGGGAGCAATCGGCAAAAAGCCGTAGTCTGGCGCGCATGTGGTCACAGCGAGGGGTGGTGGACTACGGACTAGCGAAGCGGGCGACGGTGCGCTCGCTTCGTGCCGGGCGTGCTTCCACCCGTGATGTCTGTGACGCACAGCCGTATCTCCTTCGCGCGGCACGGCACTTCGGCGAGCCGACCGAACGCCTCTGCCCGATATGCGAGAGAGAGAACGTCACCAACGTGACCTATGTCTATGGGGATTCGTTGGGACGACATGCCGGTCGCGTAAAGGCCACGTCAGAGATCCGCGAAATGGCCCATGATTACGAGGAGTTCCGGGTCTACGTGGTCGAGGTCTGTCAAGGTTGTTCCTGGAACCACCTGACCGTCTCCTACGTCCTCGGCAACGGGCCACCCGACACCGTCGGCACCACCTGAACCGAGGACGGCGCCCGCCGTGTACGACGACGACGATGCGAGGACGTGTTGAGTAACAGCAGCTATGGCTCCGAGCCGACCGGACGCGGACAGCGCTCTGAAGGAACGGCTCGCCAGGGAAGGCGCCGTCGCTCGAGTTCCGTGCCCGCTTCGCAGCCGCCGCAAACCGGCTGGGGCTCCGAACGCCGTCCCGAGGCGGCGTTCGAGCAGACGGGCGCCATGGACGCCCAGCCGCCCGCTCCGTCCAGGATGCAGGGGCCTTCGGGGCCGCAGCAGATGCCGCCCAGGCAGACCGCGCAGTACCCGACCGGCGGCCCGGCGACGTCGACCCGCAGGCGCAGCGCCGAGGAGACGATGGTGGGCGGGCCCGAGGCCCGCCGTTCCCGTGGCGGCCGAGGCCCCGGCGGCCCCGAAGGCCCCGGCCGCGGTGGCGGCGGGGGCGGTGACGGTGGCGGTTCCGGCAAGGGTCGCCGCGGGTGGAAGCGGTTCATTCCGAACTGGAAGATCGTCATGGCCGCTCTGGTCGTGCTCGCGGCGGGCATGTTCGGCATGATCTGGGTCGCCTACGCGGGCACTCCGCTGCCTCGGGTCACCCAGGAGTCGGCGATCGCCCAGGAAAGCGTCATCTACTACAGGGACGGCAAGACCGAGATCGGCCGCTGGGGCACGCCCAGGCGGATCATTCCGCTCAGCGACGTCAACGACGCCGTCAAGGACGCGACGATCGCCATCGAGAACAAGACCTTCTACGAGGACTCGGGCATCTCGATTCCCGGCATGGTCCGTTCGGTGTGGATGACGGCTACCGGCCAGCAGGTCCAGGGCGCCTCCACCATCACCCAGCAGATGGCCCGCAACTATTACCAGGGCCTCAGCCAGGAGCAGTCGATAGCGCGAAAGGTCAAGGAGATCTTCGTCGCGGTCAAGCTCAACAAGGAGTACTCGAAGGAGAAGATCCTCGAGGACTACCTCAACACGATCAACTACGGTCGCGCCTACGGCATCCAGGCGGCGGCGGAGGCCTACTTCGGCAAGGGCGCGAAGGCCAAGAAACTCACCTCCGAGCAGGCGGCCTACCTGGCCGCACGCATCCAGCAGCCGAACTGGGACATGGAAGACCCCAGGCTGAAGACGCGGTGGGCGACCGTGATCAAGTACATGTCCGAGCAGTTCCCGACGAAGTACGGCCAGCTGCCCGCCACCGCCAAGTGGCCGAAGATCAAGAAGCCCAGCGAGAAGGACGAGCTGGCCGGGCTCAAGGGCTACATGATCAAGGAAGTCCTCAACGAGCTCGAAGGGCGCGGCTACAGCAACGACCTGGTCGAGCGCGGCGGTTTCAAGATCATATCGACGTTCGACAAGCAGCTGATGCTGGACGCGAAGAAGGCCGCGGAGGACGTCGCTGGACGGATGGACACCGAGTACCACGTCGGACTCGCCTCCGTCGACAACAAGACGGGCAGGGTGCTCGCCTTCTACGGCGGCAAGAACTACCTGACCGACCCGTGGAACGAACCGTTCAAGTCCTACAAGCAGGCGGCCTCGGCCTTCAAGCCCTACGTCCTGGCCGCCTGGCTCGACGCCGGCTACAGCCTCAGCAGCTACGTGCCGGGCAACCAGACCGTGCCCAAGAAGCTCCCCGGCGAGCAGCCCGGAGGCTTCCGCAACAGCCACAACGTGGGCCAGGCCGTGGACATCGTCAAGGCCACCGCGGCCTCGGTCAACACCGCGTACGTCTCCATGGCCTACAAGCTGCCCGGCCAGCTGGAGGCCGTGCAGCGGATCGTCGAGGAAGCCGGCTTCGGCAAGAAGCGGATGGCGGACGACATCAAGGCCCACGGCTACGGCTTCTCGATCGGCTCGGCCCTGGTGTCGCCGGTCGAGCAGGCGGCGGGCTACTCGATCTTCGCCAACGGCGGCAAGCACACCGACTACCACGTGGTACAGAAGATCATCAAGCCCTCTCAAAAGGTCGACTTCGATGACAACCGGCTGACGCCACGCCAGGTGATCTCGGCGGAGGCGGCGGCCGACGCCACCGTGGCCATGCAGGCGGTGCTCCGGCCCGGCGGCACCGCCAACGGCAAGGGCCTCGGCAGCCGGCCCGCCGCGGGCAAGACGGGGACCAACAACAACGAGAAGGAAGCCTGGTTCGTCGGCTACACCCCGCAGATCTCCACCGCCGTCGGCTTCTACCGCGAGGAGTGCAAAACCGCCTCGGGCAAGGTCGTCCAGCCCCAGCACTCCAACTGCCCGACGACCGACGGCAAGAAGAACAGCAAGTACGACGGCGTGACCAAGGTCTACACCCAGCCGTTCGAGAAGCCGCTCGGCTTCGAGGGCGCCGGTCCGCCCACCGAGGTGTGGCGCGCGTACATGCTCGCCGCCCACGAGACGCTGAAGCTGCCCATCGAGCCGTTCCCCACCCGGGCCAACATCGGCCAGGCGAACAACATCGTCGAGAAGCCGAAGCCCACGCCGACGCCGACGACCGACAACCCGTTCGGCACGCCGGAAGACCCGTTCGGTGACAACAACGACTGCGGCCTGCTCGGCTGCGGTGACAACGACAGCGACAACAGCGGACTGCCGGAGGATGGGACCACCGAGGCCGACAGGCTCGGCGAGGTCGGCACGGGCGAGGATCCGATGGGCGGCGGCGCCGTGGTGCCCGATCCGATGGCCAGGCCTACCAGGACCGACGACGAATGACGCGGCTCTCCTTGACGGCACGGGCGGCCGTGCCGTACCTGCCCCTGGGGTTGTTCGCGGCCCTGGGGGCGATCCTCGCCTACGTCTGGAAGCTGCCCTGCAGGACGGGCGGCTGGAACAACTCCATCCAGACGTACGCGAACGCCTGCTACACCGACATCTACCCGCTCTACTTCGACCGGCAGCTGCACACGCAGGACCCCTACTTCGCGGGCGTGCCGTTCGACAAGCAGGTGGAGTACCCCGTCGTGCTCGGCGAGGTCATGCAGGTGATCACCTGGCTGGTGCGCCGGCTGGCGCCCGACGAGGCGACGCAGGCGGTGCGGTTCTACGACATCACGGTGATCCTGCTGGGGATCTCCCTGGTGGTCGGCGTGCTGCTGATGGCGGCCGCGGCGGGGCCCACGCGCAGGTGGGACGCGGCGTGGTACGCGCTCGCCCCCGCCGTGATCCTCGCCGCCTACGTCAACTGGGACCTCATCGCGGGCGCCCTGTCCATGGGCTTCCTGTTGGCGTGGGCGCGCAGGCGGCAGGTGGCCGCGGGCGTGCTGCTCGGTCTGGCGATCGCGACCAAGTTCTACCCGCTGATGTTCGTCGGCGCGCTGTTCCTGCTGACGGTCCGCACGGGGAAGTGGCGGCCGTTCCTGATCACGCTGGGGTCGGCGGTGGCCGCGTGGCTCGTCGTCAACGTGCCCTTCATGGTGCTGGCATGGGAGGGCTGGCGGCGTTTCTACGTCTTCTCCCAGGAGCGCGGCATCGACTGGGGCTCGCCCTGGCTGTTCTTCGAGCGCAAGGGCTGGCCGATCCTCGGCAGCATGGACCCGAGCCTGCTCGGCATGATCGCGCTCGCGCTGCTGTGCCTCGGCATCGCGGTGCTGACGGTGCTGGCGCCGCAGCGGCCGCGGCTGGCGCAGATCTGCTTCCTGGCGCTCGCGGCGTTCATGATGACGAACAAGGTGTGGTCCCCGCAGTTCGTGCTGTGGCTGGTGCCGTTCGCCGTGCTGGCCAGGCCCAACTGGAAGCCGATCGCGCTGTGGCAGGTCGCCGAGGTCTGGTACTTCTTCGCGATCTGGCTCTACCTGCTCTACCAGGACGAGACGAGCAGGCACCTGGGCATCGGCGACAACCTCTACTTCACCGCCGTCTGGGGCCGCGTCATCACGATCCTCATCATGATGGCGTTCGTGGTGCGTGACATCCTCCGTCCCGACAAGGACCTGGTACGGCAGGCGGGCGTCGACGACCAGGTCGGCGGCGTCTTCGACGGGGCTCTCGACAGGTTCGCGCTCGCCCGATGAAGGCGCTGGGAATCTGGGCCGCCTCCCGTCTCGGACTCCTGCTCATGACCCTGATGGGTGCCTCGTGGCTGGTCGGCGCCGGTAGTTACCTCCACAGGTGGAAGCAGTGGGACGCCAGTCTCTTCGTCACCATCGCCGAGCACGGTTACGCGGGCGACCCCGGCAGCGCGCGCGACCCCGGGCTGCCCGCGTTCTTTCCCGGGATGCCCGCCATCCTCAGGCTCGTCCATCTGTTGGTGTCCGACTGGGCGCTGTGCGGGTTGCTGATCTCGCTGGTCGCGGGCGGCGTGGCGGCGATGGCGCTGGCGCGGCTGGCGGAGTTCGAGGGCGGCTCGGGCACCGCGGCGGTGCTGGCGATGGTCCTCTTCCCGACGGCGGTCTTCCTGGCCGCGGGCTACAGCGAGGCGCTCTTCCTCGCGTTCGCGATCCCCGCGTGGCTGGCGGCACGCAGGAGGCAGTGGGCCGCGGCCGCCCTGCTGGCCGCGGGGGCGTCCGCCATCCGCATCACGGGGTTGTTCCTGGCGATCGCGCTGATCGTCGAGTTCGTGGTCAGCAGGCCGCGGTGGCGGGACCTGCCGTGGCTGACCGTCCCCTTCGTGCCGCTGATCGCCTACTCGTGGTACCTGCACGGCCGTACCGGCGACTGGCTCGCCTGGAAGCACGCGCAGGAGGCGGGCTGGGGCAGGGAGATGGTGTGGCCGTGGGAGGCGTGGCGGACCACGTGGAACTCGGCGATGGGCACCGACGACTTCGCCGTGGCCTTCCGCATGGAGATCGTCGGCACCGTGGTCGCGGTCGCGGTGCTGGTGTGGCTGCTCGCACGGCGCCGGTGGAGCGAGTTCGTCTACTGCGGGCTGCAGGCGGGCGCGTTGCTGCTGTCCGCCTACTACCTGTCGGTGCCGCGCTCGCTGCTGCTGTGGTTCCCGCTGTGGGTGCTGCTGTCCCGGCTGTCCAGCCGGTGGATCATCGCGTACGGCCTGCTCCTCGGCCCGCTGATGGCGCTGAACGCCCTGCGGTTCCTCACCGGCGCTTGGGCGGGCTGAAGCCTCTACCCGCTTTCTTCGAGAAGTAATCCAAGGAAGTTATCCACAGGCTGTGTGTTTCCCTCACAGATTCTTGCGCAGGAAGGCGATGTCCTCCGCTTGACCTGCGAATGGCGTCTCCACGATGATCGGCGCCGCCGCCCTGCGGCACACCTCGAGAATCAGCTCGGAGCCGATCTGACCCTGCCCGAGGTTGGCGTGGCGGTCCGCGCCCGAGTCGAACGGGTCGCGCGAGTCGTTGCAGTGGACCAGGTCGATGCGGCCGGTGATGGCCTTGACCCGGTCCACCACGTCGGCCAGTTCCTCACCGCCCGCGTGGGCGTGGCAGGTGTCGAGGCAGAAGCCCACGTCGAACCCGTCGAGCGCCTCCCACAGCCTGGCGATGCGGTCGAGCCTGCGGGCGATGGCGTTGCCGCCGCCCGCGGTGTTCTCGATGAGCACGGGGATGGGGCACTCCATCCGCTCGAACACCTTGCGCCAGTTGTCGAACCCGATCTGCGGGTCCTCGTCCTTGTTGAGGTGGCCGCCGTGGACGATCAGGCCCTTCGCGCCGAGGCTCGCGGCCGCCTTGAGGTGCTGCTCCAGCAGCTTGCGGCTGGGGATCCTGATCCGGTTGTTCGTGGTCGCCACGTTGATCAGGTAGGGCGCGTGGATGTAGATGTCGACGCCTTCGACCGGCTTGTCGGGCAGCACGGGGGCCTTGTAGCCCTGCGGGTCGCCGAGGAAGAACTGCACGATCTCCGCGTCGCGTTCGGCCGCGTGGGCGGCGGGATCGTCCTGGTCGACATGAGCTCCGATGCGCACCATGCCGTCCAGGCTATCCGTTTCGGCGGCGCGCATCAGGGCAGTCGAGGCGCAGCCCCCCGTACGCAAGGAGCGCGAGATGACCCGCTACCGCTTAGGCAGTTTCATCTTCCTGATCTACATCCTCGTCGGGCTGTACGTGGCCTGGATCTACGACTACATCACCCCCGCCCTGCTGAAGGACGTCGCCGAGGCACTGCTGGCGACGTTCCTGTGGTTCGTCCTCCTTCTCGGCGGAGACCTTCATCTGGGCTGAGACCGCTCATAGAGGCACGGACTCCTCTGCCTGTGCTGAGGAGTCCGTGGCCCGCCGTTCTCCGGCGTGCGGACCTACGTCTACGGGATGAATCCGCCGCGGGCGATGCCCAGCGCCACGCCCACGAACGACGCCACGATTCCCACGATGTTCAGTGTCCGCTCAGCCGTCGTCGCCGAGATGTACTGCGAGTAGAGCCCGCCTCCGAACCCGAGCGCTCCCACCCACGACGAGATCACGTGACCACCGGGAAAGAAGGTCGCTCCGAACGCGACCAGGCCGCACACCAGCGTCCCGATGGACAACAGGTTCTCGACGGGATGCGAGCGGCCGTCGCTGTTGAGCGTCAGCTTGAACCTCTCGTTCTCGCCGGGACGAAGCACGTGTGGCATGGCTACCACCCCCTCATCAGTAGAGGAGTTCCCATCGGTGAGCGGCTGGTAACCTGTACAGGCTGCGTTGTGCTGGGTCACCCGCCGCCGGGTCGCCGAAAGGGGCGAATCCGGTGAAAACGTCAGCGTCCTCCTGTCACGGCAGAGTGTCGTGACCGCAAGAGTCCAGAGGAGGTTGGAGTCCAACATGCGTCGTTACGAAGTAATGGTGATCCTGGACCCTTCGCTCGATGAGCGCACTGTGGCGCCGTCCCTCGACCAGTTCCTCGCTGTCGTCCGCAATGACGGTGGCACCGTGGAGAAGGTCGACGTGTGGGGTCGCCGCCGTCTCGCCTACGACATCGACAAGAAGTCGGAAGGCATCTACGCCGTCATCGACCTGTCCGCCGAGCCGGCCACGGTCAAGGAGCTCGACCGCCAGATGAACCTCAACGAGGGCATCATGCGGACCAAGGTTCTCCGCCCGGACGCGCACTAAGCAGCTCGTTCTCCCGATTTTCTGTCGGGGGCGAGCCGTAGTCTGAGCCGTAACCCAAGAGTCGAGGAAGGGCTCCAGCCATGGCAGCAGGCGACACCGTCATCACCATCGTCGGCAACCTTGTCAACGATCCTGAGCTGCGCTTCACCCCTACGGGGCAAGCCGTGGCCCAGTTCCGCGTCGCGTCCACTCCCCGGTTCATGGACCGCCAGACCAACGAGTGGAAGGACGGCGAAAGCCTCTTCCTGACCTGCAACGTGTGGCGTCAGGCGGCCGAGAACGTCGCCGAGTCGCTGCAGCGCGGCATGCGGGTCATCGTCCAGGGGCGGCTCAAGCAGCGGTCTTACGAGACCAAGGAAGGCGAGAAGCGCACGGTCTACGAGGTCGAGGTCGACGAGATCGGCCCGTCTCTCCGTAACGCCACCGCCAAGGTCAACCGCACCTCCCGTCAGGGCGGTGGCGGCGGCTTCGGCGGCGGTCCCGCCGACGACCCGTGGGCCTCGGCCACGCCCGCCCCGCCTCAGGGCGGCGGCGGTGGTGGCGGCTTCGGCGGCGGCAACCAGGGTGGCGGCTTCGGCGGCCAGCAGGGTGGCGGCGGCTTCGGCGGCGGCGGCGACTTCAGCGACGAGCCTCCCTTCTAGTCCGAGGAGCCCGTTCGCGGGCGCCTCACGGCCAGGCCGCGAGGCCTGACCACCTGTCAACAAGCCCGAGTCCATTCCCGCTTCACGGCGGGGCTCTGAAAGGAGCACCACGATGGCTAAGCCGGCACTGCGCAAGCCCAAGAAGAAGGTTTGCCTGTTCTGCCACGACAAGATCTCCTACGTCGACTACAAGGACACGGCGCTGCTTCGGAAGTTCATCTCCGACCGCGGCAAGATCCGTGCGCGCCGGGTGACGGGCAACTGCACCCAGCACCAGCGCGACGTGGCGACCGCGATCAAGAACGCCCGTGAGGTGGCTCTGCTGCCTTACACGAGCACCGCGCGCTAAGGAGGACTTGCGACATGAAGCTCATCCTCACCACCGAGGTCTCCGGCCTCGGCGCCCCCGGCGACATCGTCGAGGTCAAGGACGGCTACGGCCGCAACTACCTCGTGCCCCGCGGCTACGCGATCCTGTGGACGCGTGGCGGCGAGAAGCAGATCGCTTCGATCAAGAAGGCGCGCGACGCCCGCGAGATCCGCGACCTGGGCACCGCCAAGGAGATCGCCGGCCAGCTCGGCGCCCTCAAGGTCAAGCTGACCACCCGCGCCGGCGACTCCGGCCGCCTGTTCGGCTCGATCACCACCGGTGACATCGCCGACGCGGTCAAGAAGGCCGGTGGCCCGGTCCTCGACCGTCGTCGCATCGAGATCGTCAACGCGATCAAGAGCGTCGGCTCCCACAAGGTCAGCGTCAAGCTGCACCCCGAGGTCTCCGCCTCCGTCGACGTCGAGGTCGTCGCCGGCTAGCGGTTTCTTCACGAACGAAGCCCCCGCAGGGTTGCCTGCGGGGGCTTCGTCGTTCCGAACGGCGCCGCGCCCGGTTCCGAGGAGGGTGAACCGTGCATATGGGTCGGAACTGAACCTCCATTAGCGCCGCGTACAATTTGCACGTTCATCTATGTGACGTGGAGGCTCGCCCATGGTCCGCCCTTTGATGCTGCTCGCGCTCGGTGCGCTGGCGACGGCCACCGTGGCGTGTGCGCCCGCCGACAACACCGCGAGCACGGCGGCGCCCAACGCCGCCGCCTCCACCGCTTGCACGAAGGACCAACTCGAGCTCGTCACCCCCGGCAAGCTGACGATCGGCACCGACAAGCCCGCCTACGAGCCGTGGTTCAAGGGCGACGACCCCTCCAATGGCCAGGGCTTCGAGAGCGCGGTCGCCTACGCGGTCGCCGGCGAGATGGGCTTCGACCGCGACGAGGTGCAGTGGTCCACGGTCAAGTTCGACACCGCCTTCGCGCCGGGGGAGAAGAAGTTCGACTTCGACGTCAACCAGGTCTCGATCACCCCCCAGCGGGCCGGAGCGGTCGACTTCAGCAAGGGCTACTACACGGTCAAGCAGGCCGTCGTCGCCGTGAAGGGCTCCGAGGCCTCCGGCGCCACAACCCTCGACGATCTCCAGAACGTCAAGCTCGGCGTGCAGGTCGGCACGACCGCGTTCAGCGCCGTCCAGCGGGTGGTGCGACCCTCGAGCCTGCCCAAGGTCTACAACGAGCAGATCGACGCGGTGAACGCGCTGAAGAACGGGCAGATCGACGCCCTCGTGGTCGACCTGCCGACGGCCTTCTACGTGACCGCCGCCCAGGTGGAGAACTCCGCGATCGTCGGCCAGTTCAACGCTCCGGGCGGTAAGCCCGAGGAGTTCGGCCTGGTCATGGAGAAGGGCAGCGCGCTGAAGTCCTGCGTGGACAAGGCGGTCGACACGCTGAAGAGCAAGGGCGAGCTGGCCAAGATCGAGCAGCAGTGGCTCGGCGAGGCAGCGGGTGCTCCCGAGCTGAAGTGATGGCGACCACCACCACCTGGGTCAAGAGCGACAGGCAACTCGAACGCGAGCGGGTGCGCGCCAGGCGTGCCCGCCGTTCGGCGTCCACGGCCACCGTCTCGACGGTCGTCTTCCTGGTGCTCGTGGTCTGGGTGGTCACGAACGCGCCGGGCTGGGACCGGGTCCAGGACACCTTCTTCAACCCCGAGCAGTTCATCACGGCGCTGCCCGACGTGCTCGACGGGTTCCTGGTCAACGTCAAGATCTTCCTGATCGCCGAGCCGTTGATCCTCGTCGTCGGGCTGCTGGTGGCCCTGGCGCGCGGGCTGACGGCGCCGGTGTTCTTCCCGCTGCGCTGCCTGGCCATCGCCTACACCGACGTCTTCCGCGGCGTCCCGACGATCCTGCTGGTCTACCTCGTCGGGTTCGGCCTGCCGGCGTTGCGGCTGCAGGGCATCCCCTCGGACGAGGCGACGCTCGGCGTCATCGCCCTGACGCTCTCCTACGGCGCCTACGTGGCGGAGGTGTTCCGCTCGGGCATCGAGTCGGTCCATCCGAGCCAGGTGGCCGCGGCCCGCTCTCTGGGGCTCACGCAGGGCAAGACGATGCGGTTCGTGGTGCTGCCCCAGGCGGTGCGCAGGGTCATCCCGCCGCTGCTGAACGACTTCGTGTCGCTGCAGAAGGACACGGCGCTGGTGGCGACGATCGGCGCGATCGAGGCGTTGCGGCAGGCCCAGATCCACGCCTCCAGCACCTTCAACTACACGCCCTACCTGGTGGCCGCGTTGCTCTTCATCCTGCTCACCATCCCCATGGCCAGGTTCACCGACTACCTGGCCGCCCGATCGCAGAGGCGGCGGGGACGATGAGCGTGCTCACCCTCGAAGGGGTGTGGAAGAGCTACCACGACCACCCCGTCCTGCGCGGGATCGATCTGGAGGTGGCCCCGCACGAGGTGGTCTGCCTCATCGGCGCCTCGGGATCGGGCAAGTCGACCCTGCTGCGTACGGTCAACCTGCTCGAGACCGTCGACGACGGGGTCATCACGCTCGACGGCCAGGAGATCACCGACCCCGGCGTGGACGTCGACGGCGTGCGCAAGCGCATGGGCATCGTCTTCCAGGCGTTCAACCTGTTCCCGCACATGAGCGTGCTCGACAACATCACGCTCGCCCCGCGCCAGGTGCACAGGGTGGCGAGGAAGCAGGCGGAGGAGCAGGCCCGCGAGCTGCTGGCAAGGTTCGGCCTGGCGGAGAAGGCGGGCGCCTATCCCGACCAGCTGTCGGGCGGGCAGCAGCAGCGCGTGGCCATCATCCGCGCGCTGGCCACGCAGCCCAGGCTGATGCTGCTGGACGAGGTCACGTCCGCGCTCGACCCCGAACTGGTCACCGAGGTGCTCGGCATCATCAGGGAGCTCAAGGGTGCGGGGATGACGATGGTCCTGACCACGCACGAGATGAGCTTCTGCAGGGACATCGCCGACACCGTCTGCTTCCTGGACGGCGGGGTGCTGCTCGAACGCGGCAAACCCGAGCAGATCTTCACCGACCCGCAGCATCCTCGCACGCGCGACTTCCTGCGCAGCGTGATCGAGTCGGGCCGCTTCTGACGGCTTCAACGGCGGTGGCGGCCACGACCGGAGGCGACGGGGGCGCCGGCCAGGAGGCTGCGACGCCTGCCGTACGCGAGATAGACCAGGACGCCCACCGCCATCCACACCGCGAACGACAGCCACGTCTGCACGCTCAGGTTGACCATCAGCCACAGCGTCGCCAGTATCGACAGCGCGGGCAGGAGCGGTGACAGCGGCACGCTGAACTCGCGGGGGGCGGCGGGCATCCGGCGGCGCAGCGCGATCGCTCCCGCCGACACCGCGAGGAACGCGAACAGCGCGCCGATCACCACCAGCTGCTCCAGCATCAGCACCGGCGCCAGCTCGGCCAGCAGGATCGCGGTCACGCCGATCACCAGCGTCACCCTGGAGGGGCTGTGGTAGCGGCGGCTGAGCGTCCCGAGCCCGCGCGGCAGCAGCCCGTCGCGCGCCATCGCGAACATGATCCGCGTCTGCCCCGCGATCAGCACCAGGATGACGGTCGTCAGCCCGAGGACGGCGCCGATGTTGATCACGTGCACCATCGCGTGCTCGCCCACCGCCCCGAAGGCCGCCGCCAGCGGCGCCGACTCGGAGATCCGGGTGTACGGCACCATGCCCACCATCACCACCGCCACCGCGATGTAGAGCACGGTGGCGATCACCAGGCTGCGGATCATTCCCTTCGGTACGGCACGCGGCGCGTCGAGCGTCTCCTCCGAGGCCGTGGCCACGACGTCGAACCCGATGTAGGCGAACGCGATCGCCGGCGCCGCCGCGAACACCCCGAACCACCCGAAGCTGCCCGTCGGCCCCACGATCAGCCCGAGCAGGGTGCCGGGAGGGGCTGACGACGGCTGGTGCGGCGCGATGAATCCGCCCAGGTTGGCCGCGTCGAAGTGGAGCGCCCCGACGACGATCACCGCGCCGATGGCCAGCAGCTTGGCCACGACGATCACCCACAGCGCGCGCAGCCCGATCCTGGCGCTCACCGCGACGGTGCCCGTCAGCACGGCGAGGATGAAGGCCGTCAGCAGGTCAGGGGGAGCGAGAGGCTCAACCCTAAGTCGGCGAGCGTCCGCGCCGCGTACAGCGCCCACACCCGCGCCACGACGGCCGCAGCGAGCTGCATCTCCAGCAGCAGCGCCCAGCCGACGACCCATGCCCACACCTCGCCGAACAGGACGTAGGTGAAGGTGTAGGCGCTGCCCGACGCGGGGATCGTGGAGGCCAGCTCGGCGTAGCAGAGGGCGGCGAGCAGCGAGGCGATCCCGGCGATCATGAAGGAGAGGATCACGCCGGGGCCCGCCGTGGTGGCCGCCTGGCGGCCCGCGATGCTGAAGATGCCCGCGCCGATCATCACACCCAGGCCGAGAACCACCAGGTCGGCAGGCCGGTAGAGCCGGTGCAGGCTGTGCCGGGCACCGGTGCGCAGGCCGAGGGCTTCGGAGAGGGGAAGGCGGCGCACGTCTTTGTACCAATCGCCTAGGTGAAGGCTCCCACCTTGCAGGCCCTGGACCGTGCCAGGCAAGCACGGTCCGGTTGACGAGTGGTCAACCTCCGGTAACTAGCCACCGCGTGCCGTACGCCCTGCCACCCAGGGTGACCAGGCGAGCGATCATCCACACGCCGAGCGCCAGCCACAGCACGACCAGGTCGTCCGCCAGGAGCGCCACGGGCAGGTAGGCGAGCGTCGTCCACACCCCGCCCCATGCCAGGTAGCGCTGGTCGCCCGCGCCGATGAGGACTCCGTCGAGCACGAACACGATGCCCGAGACCGGCTGGAACAGCGCCACGACCCACAGCAGGTCGAGCAGTTCGGCGGTCACCTGTGGATCGGCGTCGAAGATGCCGGGGAAGAACGGCCGTCCCGCGACGACGACCAGGCCGAGCACGACGCCCGACCACAGACCCCACCACACCATGCGCCTGGTGGCTGCCTTGGTGCCCTCGGCGTCGCCCGCGCCGAGCGCGTGCCCGGTGATGGCCTGGCCCGCGATCGCGATGGCGTCGAGGGCGAGGGCGAGCAGGGTCCACAGCTGGGTGGCGATGGCGTGGGCGGCCAGCTCGGCGGTGCCCAGCCTGGTCGCCATGGCCGTGGCGACAAGCAGCACGATGCGCAGGCAGATCGTCCTGATGAGGAGGGCGACGCTGGCCGTACCCGCCTGCTTGATGCCCGAGAGGTCGGGCGCGAGCGACACGCCCGCGCGGCGGGCGCCCCCGACGACGACCCGCAGGTAGACGGCCGCGCCGATGGTCTGCGCGAGTACGGTGCCCCATGCCGAGCCCGCGATGCCCCAGTGCAGGCCGAGCACGAACCAGGCGTTGAGCACGGCGTTCAGCGCGAAGGAGCCGATCGCCACGGCGAGCGGCGTCCTGGTGTCCTGCATGCCGCGCAGGACGCCGGTGCCCGCGAGCACGACGAGCATGCCGGGGGTGCCGAGCAGGCTGATCCGGAGGTAGGTGACGGCTTCGGCGGACTGCCCCTGCGCGGCGCCGAACAGGTCCACGATCGCGGGCGACAGCGGCCAGCAGATCACGATCAGCGCCACGCCGATGGCGAAGGCCAGCCACAGCCCGTCCACGCCGCTGCGCATCGCGCGCGTGTGGTTGCCCGCGCCGATCTGCCTGGCGACGGAGGCGGTGGTGCCGTAGGCGAGGAACACGCAGAGGTAGACGAGCGTCGACAGCACCGTCCCCGCCACGCCGAGCGCGCCGACCGCGGTGGTGCCCAGCCCGTGGCCCACGATCGCGTAGTCGGCGATCAGGAACAGCGGCTCGGCGACCAGCGCTCCGAACGCGGGCAGCGCCAGGCGCAGAATCTCCCTGTCCCGGCTAGTAATGGGCATTTAGTTATTATGCCCCTTACGTAATGATCCTTTGGCGTGTCGAGTCAACTTTCTTTCCTCCACAGCCAGTGGATACTATTTTCCCAGGTCAGAGCGGTTTTCCACAACGAGCTCCAGAGTTATCCCCAGGCTCGTCCACAGCGCTCCCACACCTTCCACCGGTTCCTGCACAGCTTGACCACAGGGTTGTCCACAGGCTGCGTTGCCGTACGGTCTAACGACCGGCGAAACTGTCAGCCCGGTCGACTACAAGTGGGGGTGGTGCGACCGCCTGCTAGGTGTGTTCGAGGGGGCGCGGTGACCATGGAAGACGAAGAGCCGTCCGGCGGCGGCCCGGGATTCGAGCGCACCCCACCGAGCAACATCGAGGCGGAGCAGTCCGTCCTCGGCGGCATGCTGCTGTCCAAGGACGCCATCGCCGACGTCGTCGAGATCATCAGGTCCGACGACTTCTACCGCCCCGCACACCAGATGATCTACGAGGTCGTCACCGACCTCTACGGCAGAGGCGAGCCCGCCGACGCCGTCACCGTCTTCGACGAGCTCCAGAAGCGCGGCGAGATGGCCAGGGTGGGCGGCGCGGCCTACCTCCACACGCTGACCGCGGTCGTCCCCACCGCCGCCAACGCCGGCTACTACGCCAAGATCGTCCGAGAGCAGGCCATCCTCCGCCGCCTCATCGAGGCAGGCACCCGCATCGTCTCCTTCGGGTACGGCGGGCAGAACGAAGAGGTCGACGACCTGGTCGACCGCGCCCAGGCGGAGATCTACAAGGTCACCGAGCGCCGCACGTCCGAGGACTACGCGCCGCTGTCCGACATCATGCCCGGCGCCCTCGACGAGCTGGAGGCGATCGGCTCCCGCGGCGGCCAGATGGTCGGCGTCCCGACCGGCTTCCAGGACCTCGACAGCCTCACCAACGGCCTCCACCCCGGCCAGATGATCGTCGTCGCCGCCCGCCCCGCGATCGGCAAGGCGCTGGCGCTCGACACCCCGCTGCCCACCCCCACCGGCTGGACCACCATGGGGCAGGTCCGCGTGGGCGACCGCCTCATCGGCGCGGACGGCAGGCCGACCAGGGTCGTCGCCGCCACCGACGTCATGCTGGACAGGCCCTGCTACGAGGTCGAGTTCAGCGACGGCACGGTCATCGTCGCCGACGGCCAGCACCAGTGGCGGACGAGCACAGGGACGAGCCGCCGTCCCGTGCCCGAGCGGGCCCTGGCCTGGCACGAGGACGCGGCGCGGCGGACGCTCGCCGCTTACACCGCCGCCGCGGAGCGACCCGGGCGACTCCTCCCGCACGAGGAGAGGCCGGCCGTGCTGACGGCACGGAAGCAGGACGCCGTCGGCCGCGTGCCCGCCCACCTCCCCACCCGGCTGCCCGGCGCGCTTCACCACGCCGGGACGACCAGGCCGGAGCCCGCCGCCACGACCGCGACGCACCGGCGCGTCCGCACCACGGAGGAGATCGCGGCCTCGCTCCGTTCGGCCTCGGCCGACCGGCGGCCCAACCACGCGGTCGAGGTCGCGGGGGCCTTCCAGCTCGAGGAGCGGGACCTGCCGCTGCCGCCGTACGCGCTGGGGATCTGGCTGGGTGCCGGTCACGGCGACGCGGCCGTGTTCACCACGGCCGACCCCGAGATCGTCGTCCACCTCGAGGCCGAGGGACTGCGGATCGTCCCCTCGAGCGCGGCGCCGGCGCTCTTCCACATGGCGCTTCCAGGCGAGCGTGGGAGCGTGCGGGACATCCTGCGGTCCCTGGGGGTCCTGAACGGCAGGCACATCCCCGCGCGCTATCTGAGGGCCTCGGAGCGTCAACGCCGAGCCCTCCTCGCCGGTCTGCTCGACTCCGACGGCACCGTCGACGGGCGGGGCCGGATCCAATACGTCGTCACGAACCGGCGGCTGGCGGAAGACGTGCTGGAGCTCGTCATCAGCCTCGGGTACAAGGCGACCATGCGGACGGGTTCCGTCCATGGCCGGGCCGGCATCTCGTACACGGTCGGCTTCGCGACGGCAGACAAGGTCTTCCGTCTGCCCCGCAAGGCGGCCGGGCTGGCCGGGGTCGCGCACCCGATGACCCGCTTCCGGTACATCGTGGACGTCCGGCCTGTCGCGTCCGTGCCTGTGCGCTGCGTGGAGGTGGACAACGACGATCACATGTATCTCGCGGGCAGAGCCTGCGTCCCCACGCACAACAGCACGCTCGGACTGGACTTCGCCAGGTCGGCGGCGATCAAGCACGGGATGACCACCGTCGTCTTCTCGCTGGAGATGTCGCGCAACGAGATCACCATGCGACTGCTGTCGGCCGAGGCGCGGGTGGCGCTCCACGCGATGCGCTCGGGCATGATGAACGACGACGACTGGACCAGGCTCGCCCGCAGGATGAGCGAGGTGGCCGAGGCGCCGCTGTTCATCGACGACTCGCCCAACATGTCGATGATGGAGATCAGGGCCAAGTGCCGCCGTCTGAAGCAGCGAAACGACCTGCGGTTCGTCGTCATCGACTACCTCCAGCTGATGAGCTCGCCGAAGAAGACCGAGTCCAGGCAGAACGAGGTGTCGGAGATCTCCCGGTCGATCAAGCTGCTGGCCAAGGAGCTCGAGGTACCGGTGATCGCGATCTCCCAGCTCAACCGAGGCCCCGAGCAGCGCACCGACAAGCGTCCCGCGGTCAGCGACCTTCGCGAATCTGGATCTATCGAACAGGATGCGGACATGGTGATCCTTCTGCATCGTGAGGACGCGTACGAGCGGGAGTCGCCCCGGGCGGGTGAGGCGGACCTGATCGTGGCCAAGCACCGTAACGGCCCGACCGCGACCGTCACCGTCGCCTTCCAGGGTCACTACAGCCGTTTCGTGGACATGGCCCAGCACTAGCGATCTCGGCCTCCGAGCCAGAAGCGGTCACCGACCTCATCCGCCCCGCGGCCCGCGACGCCCGCTGAGGTGCCGCGGGCCACGACCGACGACGGCCGGGGCCCGGGGGTGGCCAGAGGGAGGCGTCAGGGTAGCGTGCGGGCTGGGTGAGGATTTCCTGGCGGCGACGAGGCGGGGCAGTGTCTGACGTTATCCGTGGCGTGTTGTTCGACATCGACGACACCCTCTTCGACTACACCAGCGCCGAACGGGCCGGGCTGCTCGGGACTCTGGCGGCCGAGGGGCTGCTGGAGGCGTTCCCGTCGCAGGAGGAGGCGGTGGCGCTCTGGCGGCGGATCATGGAGGAGGAGTACGCGAGGTACCTCGTCGGCGAGCTGACCTTCGAGGAGCAGCGGCTCGTGCGGGTCAGCCGGTTCCTGGGCAGGGCGGTCGCCGAGGAGGAGGCGACGGCCTGGTTCGCGGGCTACTCGGCGCTCGTCAACGCCGCGTGGGCGGCCTTCCCCGACGCGGCTCCCGTGCTGGAGGCGCTCGCGCCGCGCTACCGGCTGGGCGTGGTGTCCAACTCGACGCTGGCGCACCAACTGGACAAGCTGACCGCGCTCGGGTTGCTCGGTCACTTCGGTGAGGCGGCGATCGTGTGTTCCGGCGAGTACGGCCAGGCGAAGCCGTACCCGGGGATCTTCCTGGAGGGTTGCGCGCGGATCGGCCTGCCCGCTGAGCAGGTCGCGTTCGTGGGCGACAAGTACGACATCGATGCGCTCGGGGCGCGGGACGCGGGATTGCGCTCGTTCTGGCTCGACAGGTCGGGCGGCGGTGCCGTACGCGAGAAAGCCGAAGCGAAGCAGGAGGGGGTGACGGTCATCGGCTCGCTGGAGGAGCTGGTGGCGGCTCTGGACGCGGTCAGTTCGCGTAGATCAGGTCACGGTAGGGCTGGATGAGGTCCTCGAAGACGGCGATGAACTCGGCGGCCGCCTCGGCCAGCTCCTCGGCCGGCGGCGGCGTGGCGGGTTCGAGCGCGTGGCGGACGACGAACGCCATCGTCTCGGCCTTGGCCTGCCGGTCGAGCTCGGCGGCCTGCGGGTCGAGCGCGTCGATGAGGTAGAAGCCGCCGTTGAGCGCGCTCATCGCGTAGCTCAGGTTGGGCACGTCGGCACGGAGCAGGCCGTGGCCGACCATGAGGTCGAACATGCGCGTGGCGGCCAGCAGCTCCTGGCTCTGCAGCGGCCGGTCGGCGAGCATGCCCTGCAACGGCGTGGTGTCGCCGGTGATCAGCACCTGCAGGACGGGCCTGTTCTGGATGTCGATGAACGAGAACGACAGCAGCCGGTGGGGGAGCACGGTGGCGGGGTCGCGGCGCAGCTCGGCGAGGAGCGTTTCGAGGTAGGCGACGGCCTCGCGCAGGAGCAGGGCCTCGAACAGCTGGTGCTTGGTGCGCCAGTGGAGGTAGACGGTGCCCTTGCCGATGGCGGCCCGCTGGGCGATGTCGTCGATCGTCACCTTGCGGTAGCCGTGCTGGATCAGGAGCTCGGCGGCGGCGTCGAGGATCCGGTCGGCGCGCTCCTGCGCCATGGGCCCTCCCGAACACTCGCTGACCGTTGGTCGAATCTATCGCAGGCGGAATGTGACGCGCGTGGGCCGTCCTCCTCCCCCGGTGGAGTCCCGAGAAATCATCAGATCTCCGGACGAATGTGACGTATGAGACACCGAGCGCAGGAATCCTGCCTGATCATCCCAGTGCTACACGAGGTAGGTAAAGCGAAAGGGAAGTGGAACCATGGCCTACCTCATCGCCTACGACGGCTCGGCCGACTCGCGGCACGCGATCGAGTTCGCCGCCAAGCATCTCAGCGCCGAGCGCACCGTGATCGTCACGGTATGGGAGCCGCTGCTCGTCCAGCTCGCCAGACACGGCGCGGCCGCGGCCGCGCTCGTGCCGAGCGAGGAGCCCGAGGAGCCGCAGATCCAGGCCGAGGCGCACGCCAAGGAGGGCGCCGAGCTGGCGATCGCCTCAGGCCTGTCCGACGTCACCTACCGCGCGGTGGCCGACAAGAGCTCCATCTGGCAGGCGATCGTCGACCTCGCTGACGAGATCGACGCCTCTCTCGTCGTCACGGGCTCGCGCGGTCTCAGCGGCGTGCGGTCGGTGCTGCTCGGCAGCGTCAGCAACCACGTGCTGCACCATGCGCGGCGACCGACGCTGATCGTGCCTCCCGCCCAGGAGACTCGCTGACCTTGGCGCACGAGGGGGGCCGCAGGTGGGTGTCGATGCGCCTGGCCCCAGGCCCCTCCTCGCCGAGCTGGTCGCGCGGGTTGGCCAGCACGCACCTGTCGAGAGACAGGCAGCCGCAGCCGATGCAGTCGGTGAGGTCGTCGCGCAGCCGCAGCAGCTGCTCGATGCGGTCGTCCAGCTCTGTCCGCCAGAGGGCCGACAGGCGGGCCCAGTCGTCGCGGTTGGGCGTGCGGCCCTCGGGCAGCTCGGCGAGCGCGTCCTTGATCGTCTTCAGTGGGATGCCGATGCGCTGGGCCAGCCGTACGAAGGCGACCCTGCGGAGGGTGTCGCGGGAGTAGCGGCGCTGGTTGCCCGTGGTGCGGCGGCTGGAGATCAGGCCCTTGGCCTCGTAGAAGTGAAGGGCGGAGACGGCCACGCCGCTGCGCTCGGACAGCTGGCCGACGGACAGCTCCTTGGCATTCCACGGGGCGGTCATGGCGTCACGGGGCGGAAGTGCGTCACCAGCCTGCCCTCGTCGAAGATGTGCAGGGCGTAGGCGGGCGGCAGGTCGTAGTCGACGAGGGCGTCGCTCTCGGTGGGCGTCAGCAGCGTGGAGAGCACGCCGGGCGCCACGATCAGCGGACGCCCGGCGAAGGTGGTCGCGACGCCTGTGTGGGCGTGTCCCGCGAGGACGGCCACGATGTGCGGGTGCCGGTCCAGGAGCGCGGCCAGCCGTTCGGGCTCCTGGAGGCGGATGTCGTCCACGTACGGCGCGCCCAGCGCCACGGCGGGATGGTGCATGCCGACGAAGGCGGGCACGTCGGGCCGCTCCGACAGGACCTCGTCCAGCCAGGCGATGGTCTTGTCGGCCAGGTAGCCGTCGTCCCTGCCCGGAATGCTGGAGTCGGCCAGCGCGATCGTGGCGCCGTCGAGCCGCAGCACCTGGTTGGCCGGACCGATGATCTTCTCGAACTCGGGGACGGCGTCGTGGTTGCCCGGGCAGACGATCAGGGGGATCGGCGAGCGCAGCAGGTCGCGAGCCGTTTCGTACTCCTCGACGAGCGCGTGGTCGGCGATGTCGCCGGTGACCAGGATCGCGTCGAGCCGCCCTGGGAAGGAGAGGAGATGACGCATGACGAGACCGGCCCGGTCGACGCTCTGGTCGGACCCGCCGATGTGGACGTCGCTGATATGCGCGAATACCTGCATCGCTCAAGCCTAAACGGACCGGCGTCGCGCTGATGACCAACGTGCGGGACCTCATTCCCAGCGGAACACCCTGACGGCGAGCCCCCCGAACACCACCAGACCCGCCGCCAGCACCAGCAGGTGGGACAAGTGGGGCGCCTGTCCCGCCCAGGTGTCGCCCAGCGCCTGGGCGAAGGGCCCGGCCACCGAGTAGTCACCGATCACCCGCATGACCTCGGGCAGGTACTCGCGCGGCACCCACAGGCCCGCCACGAACATCAGGGGGAACATCACCGCGGATCCGATGACCGGCGCGATCTTCCCGTTGGGCGCCAGGGCCGCGATCACCAGGCCCATCGCCATCAGCGCCGCCGCCCCGAGCAGGAACACCAGCGCGAAGCCCGCCGGGTTGCGCGGCAGGCCGGGCCCGAACGTGATCAGCAACGCCGTGGACGCCACGGCGACCATCAGGTTGATCACCAGCTGGACGGCCAGCATGCGCAGGGGAGAGACGGGCGTCGTCGACATCCTGCGCAGCACGCCCTGGTCCCTGTAGGTGGCCAGCACCCCGGGCAGGACACTGAACGACAGCGTCAGCATCGACAGCATGACCATCATGGCGGGGAACGCGGGCCCCGCGACGCCACCGAGGAACAGCAGCAGCATCAGCGGCAGCGCGATCGTGAAGAGCATCGACCAGCCGTCCCGCAGGTGCAGCTTCGCCTCGACGAGCAGGATCTTGCTCATGCCAGGCTCCTTCCCGTGAGCGTGAGGAAGACGTCCTCGAGCGTCGCCCGCTCGATGCGCAGGTCGGTGGGGATGATCTGCTTCTCGGCCAGCGCGAGCGTGACGGCGGGCGCCAGGTCGCCCGAGCCCGTGACCGTGATCTGCTCGCCGTTCCTCAGCACCCCCGTGACCTGGGGTACGGCGAGCAGCACCGCGTCGTCGACCGGCGCCGACGGCCTGAACCTGACCTGCTGCGCCGCCTCGACCTGGCCGATGAGCGCGTTGGGCGAGTCCAGCGCGACGACCCGTCCCGCGGAGATCAGCGCGACCCTGTCGCACAGCCGCTCCGCCTCCTCCATGAAGTGCGTGACCAGCACGATCGTGACCCCGTCCGCCCTCACCTGCTCGATCAGGTCCCAGGTGTCCCTGCGGGCCTGCGGGTCGAGTCCCGTGGTCAACTCGTCGAGTACGGCCACGCGCGGCCTGCCGACCAGCGCGAGCGCGACGGACAGCCGCTGCCGCTGGCCTCCTGAGAGCTTGGCGAAGGCCGTGTTCCGCTTGTCGGACAGGCCCACCATGTCGAGCAGCGCCCTCCAGTCGGCGGGGTCGGGGTAGAAGGACGCGAAGAGGTCCAGCGCCTCCCAGACCTTGATCTTCTCGGGGAGCGCGGCGCTCTGCAGCTGGGCGCCGAGCAGGCGGCGGACGGCGTCGCGCTCGCGGACGGGGTCGTGGCCGCCCACCCTGATCGTGCCGCCCGAGGGGGCGCGCAGGCCCGCGACGCATTCGACGGTGGTGGTCTTGCCCGCGCCGTTGGGGCCGAGCACGCCGAAGATCTCACCCGCGTCGACGGCGAACGACACGTCGTCCACCGCCACGTGCTCTCGGTAGCGTTTGTGGAGGTTCGTGACCTCGATGACCTTCATGGGCGCAACGCTAGAAATTCAGCGGATCCGCCGGTAAGACGGCTGGATGCACGGTATGGGTGGGGCTAGGTGCAGTGTGCAGCCCGCCGGAATCAAGGACACTGAGGGACATGCTGCGCAGAAACCTGGGGTTGCTCGCGCTGGTGGTCGTCGAGGTGCCGCTGGTGCTGTTGTCGCTGCTCATGCTGCTCGGCGCGTTCACCCTGGGGCTGGTCCCGTTGCTCCCGCCCACGGTCATGCTGGTCAGGCGCGTCACCCAGGTCACCAGGGGGATGCTGGGCATCGACGTGCCGTACCTCCCCGAGCCGCCGCCGCCCGTGCCGCAGGCAGACGGCTGGTACCGCTCGGATCGCACGCTCTACAAATCGCCGCGGGTGCCGAGGTGGAACAACCGGTGGAAGTGGGTGTTCGGCGACCCCGCCACGTGGCGGGACTTGCTGTGGCTGCTGCTCGACCCGGTCGTGAAGATGGCGCTCGCCGTACCGCTGCTGGCGCTCCCCGCGGCGGCGCAGCGGGTCTACGGGCACTGGGCGGTGCTGCTGCTCGCGCCGACGGCCAAGAGCAAGCTGATGGGCCAGGTGCGGCGACTGTCGGAGTCGCGCTCGACCACGGTCGACTCGCAGGCCGCCGAGATGCGCAGGATCGAGCGCGACCTGCACGACGGCGCCCAGGCGCGGCTCGTCGCGCTCGGCATGACGCTCGGCGCGGTCGAGGAACTGGTCAGAGTCGACTCGACGGCGGCCCTGGCGCTGCTGGCCAAGGCACGCGAGGCCTCCGCCGAGGCGCTGTCCGAGCTGCGCGGGGTGGTTCGCGGCATCCACCCGCCCGTCCTGGCCGAACGCGGGCTCGGCGACGCGGTGAAGGCGCTGGCCCTGGACAGCCCGCTGCGGGTGGACGTGCGGGTGGACCTGCCCGTGCGGCTGGAGACGCCGGTCGAGACCGCGCTGTACTTCGCGATCAGCGAGCTGCTGTCGAACGCGGCCAGGCACTCCGACGCCGAGCGCGTCACCGTCGAGATCGGCCACTCCGAACGCGACGTGACGGTCATGGTCTGGGACGACGGCGGAGGCGGCGCCGATCCCTCACGCGGCAGCGGCCTGAACGGCATCGAGCGCCGCCTCGCCGCCTTCGACGGCGTGCTCGCGCTGTCCAGCCCGCTGGGCGGCCCCACCACCGTGGCGATGTCGGTGCCGCTGGCCCTGCCGGAGGAGTACGGCAAGCCGAAGGCCCAGATGCCGAAGTGGCAGACCGCGATCGTGGCGCTCTGCTGGAGCCTGGCCTGGTGCCCGCTGTTCCCCCAGGGACTGGTGGCGGCCACCATCAAAATCATCGGCTTCGACGAGAAGTCGTGGTTCCTCGCGCTGTACCTCGACGAGCCGTGGCAGTGGCCGGCGATCATCGGCCTGATCACGCTCGGCTCGCTGATGTACGGCCTGGCCCTCTACCTTCCGATGCGCCACAACAGGGAGCGCTGGATGGCCGAGGCCTCCCCGCGCCGCCCCTGGTTCAGCACATGCTGAACCGCGTGCTGGTCGCCGAGGACCTCTACCTGCTCAGGGACGGCCTGGTCCACCTGCTCCAGGCCCACGGCTTCACGGTCGTCGCCGCCGTCGACGACGGCCCGTCGCTGGAGCGGGCGCTGGTCGAGCTACGGCCCGACGTCTCCGTCGTGGACGTACGGCTGCCGCCCACCTTCACCGACGAGGGCCTGCAGGCCGCGCTGGAGGCCCGCAAGCGGATCCCAGGACTGCCCGTCCTCGTGCTGTCGCAGCACGTGGAGCAGCTGTACGCGAGAGAACTGCTGGCCGACGGCTCGGGCGGCGTCGGCTACCTGCTGAAGGACAGGGTGTTCAACGCCGAGCAGTTCGTCGACGCCGTCCGCAGGGTCGCCGAGGGCGGCACCGCGATGGACCCCGAGGTGATCGCCAAGCTGCTGGCGAGCAGGGCCAGGCACGAGCCGCTCGGCAGGCTCACACCGCGCGAACGAGAGGTGCTGGGGGCGATGGCCGAGGGCAGGTCGAACGCGGCCATCGCCCAGCGGCTCTACCTGAGCGAGAGCGCGGTGGGCAAACACACGGCCTCCATCTTCGCCAAGCTCGACCTCGCCCCCTCCGACGACGACAACAGGAGAGTGCTGGCCGTACTGGCCTACCTCAACGCAGCCAGACGCTGACCGCAATCGCCGTCCTGCGTCCTGCGTCCGAGCCTGTGGTGGGGGCGTTGGGGGCGCCCTCCTCCTCGTTCACGGTCAGCGTGCGGCTCGTCCCGCGTTCGAGCTGCGGCGGGATCATCTGGGGCGGTCAGGTTTGTCGGTGCCACCAGCTAACGTTTGGTGAGAAACGGGCGACGAAGGGATGGCTCAGGTGAAGTTCCGGGTTAACCGCGATGTGCTGGCTGACGCGGTGGCGTGGGCGGCCCGAGTCCTCCCCACCCGCCCCTCCGCCCCCGTCCTGTCCGGCCTCCTGCTCGAAGCGCGCGACGAGCTGAGCCTGTCCGCCTTCGACTACGACGTCTCCGCGCAGGCGCGCATCGAGGCCGAGGTCGACGAGCCAGGCCAGGTGCTGATCCCCGGCAGGTTGCTCGCCGAGATCAGCCGGAGCCTGCCGCACGAGCCGGTCCAGATCGTCACCGACGGCGCGGAAGCGGTGCTGACCTGCGGCAGCGCCGAGTTCGGGCTGGTGACGATGCCGGTCGAGGACTTCCCCACACTGCCCCAGATGCCACCGGCCATCGGCGCGGTCGGCGGCGGCGTGTTCGCCGGCGCCGTCGGCCAGGTGGCGCCCGCCGCCAGCCGCGACGACACGCTGCCCATGCTGACCGGCATCCGCGTCGACATCGCGGGCGATGCCGTGGCCATGGCCGCCACCGACCGCTACCGCATCGGCGCCCGCGACTTCACCTGGCGTCCCGTCCAGCCCGACGTCAACGTCTCGGCCATGGTGCCCGCCAGGGTGCTGGTCGAGGTGGCCAAGTCGTTGCGGGGCGGCGAGGTGTCGATCGCGATGGGTGACGGCGTGGCGGGCTTCGAGAGCGTCGGCCGCAGCACCACCGTCCGACTGCTCGACGAGCAGTTCATCGACTATCGCACCCGCCTCACGGCCGACTGGCCGTTGCGGGCCGACGTGCGCGTGGTCCCGTTCGTGGAGGCGATCAAGCGGGTGGCGCTCGTCGCCGAGCGCAACACCCGCGTCAAGCTGACGTTCACGCAGGGGCAGGTGCTCATCCAGGCGGGCGGCGGCGACGTCGGGCGCGGGGCCGAGGTGGTCGAGTGCGACCTGCGGGGCGAGGACATCCAGATCGCCTTCCAGTCGCAGTTCCTGCTCGACGGGCTGACGGGCATCGAGACGGAGCTGGCGCGCATCAACATGGAGTCGCCGACCAGGCCCGCGATGATCACCGACGTCCCGGGGGACGCCGACCCGGCCTTCCGCTACCTCGTCATGTCCCTGCGGCTCGCCTGACCAGCCCCCTTCCTCCGATACGGCAAGCGCCTCGTACCGCAAGCGTCTTCCTCCCGTACGGCAAGCGTCTTCCTCCCGTACGGCAAGTGTCGAGACCGCGCCACCCTGAGCACGTGGCCGGCGCCTGTCCAGGGATACGCGTCACCGAGCGCGCGTGCCCGGGGCAGCCAACGGACCAGGTGGACGCCTTGACTCGGGCGACGTGACGGCGACCGGCCGGAGTCCCGCTGGAGTATGCGTGAAAGACGGAAGGCCACCGAGTGACCCCGGTGGCCTTGGGGTGGCTTGCCGTACAGGCTGGCGAACGCGCGCCATCGGCAGCTCGGAAAGCGCGGGAGACGCGCCCGGGTCAGACGTCGGTCAGGGCGATGAGGATGTGCTCCATGCAGGCGTGGCCCGCGCGTTCGGCGGCTGCGGCATCGCCCGCCGCGATGGCGCGGGCGATGGCGTCGTGCGGGATGTAGCTGCTGTTGAGCGCGTCCATCGACGTGCCCGCGGCGGTGATGCTCGCCCGCAGCGCGGCCGAGAAGTCCTCGTACAGGTCGATCAGCACCAGGTTGTGCGTCGCGTGTACGACGGCCATGTGGAAGGACAGGTCGGCCTCGACGAACGCCTCGGGGTCGCCCGCTTCCCATGCCCTGTCGCGGTCGGCCAGGCGGGCCTCGATGAGCTTGATGTCGTCGTCGCTGCGCCTGGTGGCGGCCAGGCGGGCCGACTCGACCTCGAGCGCGCGCCTGACCTCCAGGATCTCGAGCTGCTCGGCCTGCCGCAGCCTGCGCAGCATCGCTCCTGACAGTTCGCTGGTCGCCCTGACGTAGGTGCCGTCGCCTTGCCTGCACTCGAGCAGCCCGGCGTGGGTGAGCGCACGCACGGCTTCACGCACCGTGTTGCGGCCCACCCCGAGCTGCTCGGCGAGCACGGTCTCCGTAGGGATCTTGCCGTTCATCTGCCACGACCCTGAGGTGATCTGCTCTTTGAGCTGGTCGATCACCTGGTCGACGAGCGAGGCCCGCTGCGCCGTACGCAGACTCACAGTCCGCCTCCTCCGGGGAAACCAATCATCCTATGAGTCAATGACTGGTCGACCCTAATTATTCCAGACGTGAAAACACAAATCTGGAGCTCCCGGAGTTCTTTTCAGCGGGAAAGTGGCGCGTCGACCCGCACTCCTGCCATGGCGGAACGAACTCCTGCGGCTTCGAGGGCTCTACGATACGCCGCGGTCTGTTCCTCCCTGTGTCCGGCCCTGCCGTACAGGTCACCGAGCTCACGCCAGCACCTGGCCGCCTTCCTGTCGATGCCGTACGGCGGGGAGTGGAGCGCGTCCAGGAGCAGCCGCGCCGAGCGGAGGTGCTCGGTCGCGTCGCCGCCACCCGCGAGGGCGGCGTCGGCCAGCAGCAGATGGGCCACCGCTGGGACCGTTCCCGGAACGTTACGAAGCAGGCCGAGCGCATTGGCGCCCAACTCGTTCGCGCCGTCGACGTCGCCGGCGCCGAGCCTGACGCGGCCGTGCACGATCATGCTCTCGGCGTGGTCGGCGACGGTGTCGGCGAAGGCGGAAAGGATCCTGCTCGCGCTCATGGCGAACTCCTCCGCCTCCACGGCCGAGGCGAGCCCGAGCCTGGCCCACGCCATCGACACCTGCCCGAGCCGCACCGCCAGCCGAGCGGAGCGACCTGCGGCGATGGCGTCGTCGGCCAGCCGTACGGCCAGCGCGGAGTCCTCGCCGGCCGCGGCCACGATGCTCGCCTTCCACAGGGCGTGGGTCTCGGCGGAACGGTCCACAATCTCAGGCGTGCCGGTGGTGACGAGCACCTGCCGGACGTAGGTGAGCTCAGGAGAGGGCTCGGAGCGCGTCTCCACGAGCGCCGCGGCCAGCTCCACCGCGAGCTCACCCTGGGTGACGGCAAGCCTCGAGGCCTGCTCGAACGCCGCGGTGCCCAGATCCCGGGCGCGCAGCCGGTCACCCGCGAGGTGGTAGCAGCGCGCGAGCGCGACGGTCAGCGGCAGGTCGGCAAGGCGTTCGGGATGAGCGGCTGCCTCCCTACGCAGCCGCTCATAAGCCTCGACAGCCGGTCCAAGCCTGCCCTGTGCCTCGAGCGCGCGCGCTCGACCGAGCCTGGCGTGCGCGGCGAGCATCGCGTTCTCCTCGCCGGCCGCCTTGACGATCTCGGTGAAGCGCTCGGCGGCCACATTCGGGTCACCGTGCCGCAGCTCGAGCTCGGCATGACGAAGGCCGAGCTCCGTGTCGATGCGCTGTCGAGGTTCGATCCCGTGCAGGAGGAACTCGGTGGTGCATCCCAGTCGCTCGGCCAGGAGTCTGGCCACTACTGGAGTCGGCGTGCGCTTGCCCGACTCGATGAGTGAGACATAACTGTCCGACAGATCGGGCCCGGCCAGCTGGGCCTGAGACATCCGCCTGTTTAGCCGCAGTCCTCGGACGCGGTCACCGATGGTTCCCTGACTCGGCATCTCATCTCTCAGGGCGGGGAAGGGTCAATGTGTCGCAATGATTGCATGAAGCGACCGAATCGGGTATCCCCACCCGAGAAATCTCTTCACAGAGGGTTAATCGTCCCCTTCGTCCTTGCTCGGGAAAAGCATCTGGCAGACCTCGAGATAAAGGGTCTCCGGATACGGGATGTACTCGACGGTCGACAGGGCCTGGTCCTGACCTGCCGACTCGAGGATGAACTCTCCATAACCGAGCATGCGTCCGAGCAAGGAGCGCTGGAAGCTCATGTCGGTGACCTTCTGTAGCGGCATCATCGCGACTTTGCGCGTGATGAGGCCCGTGGTCAGGAGCATCCGTTTCGAGGTCACCACGAAGTAGTCGACCGACCACTCCGCGACCTTCCAAACGAAGCGGATGAGCAACAGCAGCCACAGCCACCACACGACGACCAACGCGGTGCCGCCGCCCTGGTCGCCGAAGAACTTGCTGAGGAGTCCAGCGATGATCAGGCCGCCGAAGACCTCGGCGACCGGGCGGAGCAGCACGGCCGGGTGACGCCGCACCATGATGACCTGGTGTTCGTGGGGGAGTAGGTAGCGGTTGACCGACGACGGAGCAGAGTCCCCGTGGGTCACAAGTCTCATGCGAGGCTGTTGAAGAATTGAGCTAGCGAGTCGGCCGCGTTGAACACTGTGTCGAACGCGCCCCGTACCGCGTCCGCTGCGTCGGTTGGTCGCGCGAAGAGGTAGTACGCAACGAATGCGATACCACCGTAGGTGAGGACCTTTTTGACCTGCACTGTCGCCTCCACTGCCACGTTCCCACTACACCCGCCGTATACATTACCCAGCCGGGTGGCTGGGTAAAGCGCAACAGACCACGACAAGTCTTAAGCGTCGCGGGTTTATCGATCTTGACTAGCCCCGCTCGCTCGCCACGAGCGCCAGGACGTGAAGGTGCTTGCGAGCGATCCGCTCGACCAGGCCCGGGTGGGCATAGCCGGTGACCTCGAGCGCGCCGTAGTGTGCCGCCTCGACGCAGCGCGTGACGGTGTGCGCGGTGTGGATCCCCGCGAACTCGTCGCGGAGGGCGGATTCGACCTCCGCGTAGGGACTCGTGGTTGGCTCGCTCATGGTGCTCCCCGACGTGCGCCTCTCGGAAGGAGGCGTTTAAGAGATGCCTTCGTTACTCTTCGTACCCAGACAACCACAGTATGTAACGAAGAGGGGAGCGTTGGCGCGGGAAGAGTGGATCAGACCACGCCGTAGAGGCGGTCGCCCGCGTCGCCCAAGCCGGGAACGATGTAGCCGTGCTCGTTCAGCCGCTCGTCGAGCGCGGCGGTCACGACCCTGATCGGCCGGCGGGAGTCGGCGAAGACCTTGTCCATGTAGGCCAGGCCCTCGGGGGAGGCCAGCAGGCACAGCGCGGTCACGTCCTCGGCTCCCCTGTCGAAGAGGAACTGGATCGCCGCCGCCAGCGTGCCGCCCGTGGCCAGCATCGGGTCCACGACGTAGCACTGACGCCCCGACAGGTCGTCGGGCAGGCGGGTGGCGTACGTCTCGGCCTGGAGCGTCGACTCGTTGCGGATCATGCCGAGGAAACCGACCTCCGCGGTGGGGAGCAGCCTCGTCATGCCGTCGAGCATGCCGAGCCCTGCCCTGAGGATGGGCACGACCAGCGGGTACGGCTTGGCCAGCCGTACCCCGTTGGCGGCCGCGACCGGAGTCTGCACGGTCACGTTCGTGACCCGCACGTCGCGCGTGGCCTCGTAGGCCAGGAGAGTCACCAGTTCGTCCGCGAGCCGCCTGAAGGTGGGCGAGTCGGTACGGACGTCTCGCAGCGTCGTGAGCTTGTGCGCGACGAGGGGGTGATCGACGACGAGGGTCTCCATAACGGACAACGCTATCTTGTGTGGAAGGTACCGGCACGTCGCGTACTTGGATTTGATCACAATTTGGTCGGACGGCCCTACGCTCGGTGGACGCTTCTGAAACCATTGAAGCTCGTAGAGGCCGTGCTGGCAGGTCGGTGGGGAGCACGACGATGACAGACGAAGATGCGCTCGACTTCGCCATCGTGGTCTATCGCGAGGATGAGTGCTGGGACGCCGAGTTGCTCCCTGTCGCGCTCACCTCCGATCTCCACGGGTTGATTCACGCGCTGAAGCAGCAACCGAGCGAGAGCGGCACGATCGGTCTCGTGGCCGTGGCCGATGAGTTCTTCGTGGCGTTGCGGGTGCTGCGCGACAGGGTCGACGTCTTCCTGTCCGACATCGCCGCCTCGTGGGACTATCCGCTGGCGCAGCAGGTGCTCGAGTACCTCGACGTCCCCGTGCCGGACGAGGACGAGCTCGACGAGATCCTCCAGGACGAGGACACCGTGCTGCCCGCGGGCGATCTGTCGATCTTCGTGGACCTCGGGTTGGACGAGATGGAGCTGGGCATCCTCTCCGGTGACATCGACCTTCACCCCGAGGACGTGCTGTCCAGCATCGCCGCGCGGCTCGGCTTCTCCGAGCCGTTCGAGCGGGCCATCGACTCGGTCTTCGGCTGAATCTCGGGAGCAGCGGCATGCCCTCCAGCGCCATCTTCTCGGCCGCGTTCGTCAGGACACCCGAAGGGTGGAGCGGAGCCGAGATCGATCTGAGCGACGCGGAGATCGTCGACGACCTCGGCGACGCCGTACAGGAGACACTGGGGTTGAGCGGCGACGAGATGGCGCTGCTGTGCGTCGAGGTGGAGGACGAGTGGTTCGCCATCGCCCGCTACAGGGGCGAGGAGGAGCCGCGGGTGTTCCTGTCCGACGCGCAGGCAGGCCTGGCCGGCACGCTGGGCGAGCTGTTCGCCGAGTTCGCCGGCGTCGCGCCTGACAAGGACAACCCCGATCTCGGTGTACGGCCGGCCGGCGACTTCGAGCTGCTGAGCGACTTCGGGGTGACCAAGGAGGAGCTGCTCGAGCTGAGCATGGAGGAGGGCGTGCTGCCCGCCGACATCCTCTCCGTCATCGCCGAGCGGCTCGCCTTCGCCGACGAGCTCGACAGGCTGCGGTGAGCCCTTGGGAAGGGGCCATGCGGCTGGCGCTCGTCGAGGCGTCGGCGGCCGCCGCCAGGGGTGAGGTCCCCGTCGGGGCGGTGGTGCTGGATCCTTCGGGCGAGGTGCTGGCGCGAGCGGGCAACGACCGCGAGGCCGGCGCCGATCCGACCGCGCACGCCGAGGTGCTGGCCCTGCGCGCCGCCGCCGCGTCGCTCGGCACGTGGCGGCTCGGCGGGTGCACGCTCGTGGTCACGCTGGAGCCCTGCACGATGTGCGCGGGCGCGGCGGTGCTGGCCAGAGTGGACAGGATCGTGTACGGCGCGGTCGACGCCAAGGCAGGGGCCGTCGGGTCGCTGTGGGACGTGGTACGCGACCGCCGGCTCAACCACCGGCCAGAAGTGATCATGGGGGTGCTGGAGGACGAATGTTCGTCGGCGCTTAAGGAGTTCTTCGGCACTCGGCGGATCCGGTAAGCTCGTGCGCGGTGGTGTCGCCTAGTGGCCGAGGGCGCACGCCTCGAAAGCGTGTGATGGGGCAACTCATCCGTGGGTTCAAATCCCACCACCACCGCCTGGGAAAAGGGCCGCTGATCTTGACTGATCAGCGGCCCTTTTCGGTTTCCTCCCGAAGGGTCAGGAGGGCAGTTCGAGAACGCGGGCATGGAGGATCGACCGCTGGTGGAGCGCCGCCCGGAGGGCGCGGTGCAGGCCGTCCTCGAGGTAGAGCTCGCCCTGCCACTGCACGACGTGCGGGAACAGGTCGCCGTAGAAGGTCGAGTCAGCGGCGAGCAGCGAGTGCAGATCCAGCATGGCCTTGGTGGTGACCAGCGAGTCGAGCCGGACCTGCCTGGGCGGGATTTGCGCCCACTCGCGATTGCTCAGACCGTGTTCTGGATAGGGGCGTCCGTCGCCGACCAACTTAAAGATCACCCCATCGATTTTAGAAGAGATTCGTCAGGTTCGCCTTCTTCGCAGGTCAGATGCCCTTTTGGAAGGTATCGCACTGGTCTGGCGAGCCCGTCTCGTAGCCGGTGGTGAACCACGTGACACGCTGCTCCGACGTGCCGTGCGTGAACGCCTCCGGGTCGACCCTGCCCTGGGTCCGCTCCTGGATCCTGTCGTCGCCCACCGCGGCCGCGGCGTCCAGCGCCTCCTGGATCTCGGACTTCGTGAAGGGCTTCTCGTAGAACCCGGTGTCCACGGCGTGCTTGGCCCAGACACCCGCGTAGCAGTCGGCCTGCAGCTCCAGCTTCACCGAGCCGCTGTCGGCGCCCTGCCGGTCCTGACCGACGCGCTCCATCTGGCCCGTCAGGTTCTGCACGTGGTGACCGTACTCGTGCGCGATCACATAGGCCTGCGCGAACGGCCCGCCCTTCGCGCCGAACCTCGACTGCAGCAGGTCGAAGAAGCTCAGGTCGAGGTAGACCTGCCGATCACGCGGGCAGTAGAACGGGCCGACGGAGGAGTCAGCCGCTCCGCAGCCCGTGTTCGTCGCCTGTGAGAACAGGACCGTCTTGGCGGGTTGGTACCCGTCGAGCCCGCTCCAGTACTCCTGGATGCTGTTGACGACGCCGACGATCCTGCACTTCTCCGACTGGTCGGCGTCCGCGCCTGTCTTGCACTGCTCGGACAGGTTCGTGGTGGGCTGTAATCCTTCAAGATCACTGCCGGTGATGTTGCCGGGGTTCACCCCGAAGATGAGGGCCGCGATCAGCGCGATGATGCCGGTGATCCCGCCTCCCACGGCGAGCCCGCCGCCTGGGAAGCGGCCGCCGCCACTGCGCTCCTCGACCTGCGAGGCGTCGAGGTCGGCCTGGTCACGGAAATCCATGCACCGCAACTGCCCGTCAGCGGCCGGGTCAGTCAGATTCCTCCGGTGAAGGTGTCGCAGCGGCCGGGGTTGCCGCTGTCGTAGCCCATGCTGAACCACTTCTCGCGCTGCTCGGAGGTGCCGTGGGTGAAGGCGTCGGGGCGGACCATGCCCGTGGTGCGGCGCTGGATGCTGTCGTCGCCGACGGACGCGGCGGCGTTGAGGGCCTGGTCGATGTCGATCTGGCTGAAGGGCTGGGTGTAGAAGCCGGTGCGCACCGCGTTGTGGACCCACACGCCCGCGTAGCAGTCGGCCTGCAACTCGAGGCGCACGGCGCCGCTGGTGCTGCCCTGCCGGTCGTTGCCGACCCTGTTCATGGTGCCCAGCAGGTCCTGGACATGGTGACCGTACTCGTGGGCGATCACGTACGCCTGGGCGGCGGGACCGCCCTTCGCGCCGAAGTCACGCTGGAGGGTGTCGAAGAACGACAGGTCGAGGTACACCTTCTGGTCGCCGGGGCAGTAGAACGGGCCCACCGCCCTGTCGGCCATCCCGCAGGCGGTGTTGACGGCGCGGGAGAACAGCACGGTCTTGGCGGGGGTGTAGGTGCGCCCCCGCTCGGCGAAGGCCTGCTTCCAGTAGGCCTGGATGCTGTTGACGGTGCCGACGATGCGGCAGTCCTCCGACTGGGCGGCGTCCGCGCCGGTCTGGCAGCGGGCGGCCAGGTTGCCGCTCGGCGAGCCCTGCGGCGCGGGCAGCGACTGCTGGGGGGCGCGTTGGGGCTCGTCGCCCGAGAAGTTCGTGGGGATGATCTGGAAGAGGAACAGCGCGGCGACGCCTATCAGCAGGAGCAGGCAGCCGCCGCCCTTGCCGCCGATCGGCAGGACGCAGCCGCCGGGCAGGCCGCCGCCCCCACCGCCCCCACGGCCCCCGCCTGCGCCGGGACCCGAAGCTCTGACGTCCTCGATCTGCGAGGGGTCGAGTTGGGCATCGTCGTCGAACTGCATGAATGTGCCCTTCCCCGGTCATTGGTCAAATACGCTCCGTAATCGTGCAAAATGGGGCACATGATGGGTGGACTTATCGGGATTACGCTGGTTTCTCTCGGCATGGTGCTCACGCCGGGACCGAACATGATCTATCTGATCTCTCGTTCCATCACCCAAGGGCGGCGCGCCGGCCTCGTCTCGCTGACGGGGGTGGTGCTGGGCTTCACGATCTACCTGACCGCCACGTGCCTCGGCCTCACCGCGATCTTCGCGCTGGTGCCCGCCGCGTACACCGCGCTGAAGCTGGGCGGCGCGGCCTACCTCGGCTGGCTGGCGTGGAAGGCGCTCAAGCCCGGCGGCGGATCGGTGTTCGAGACCCGCGAGCTGGAGCCTGCCTCGCCGCGCAGGCTGTTCTCGATGGGCCTGCTGACCTGCCTGCTCAACCCGAAGATCGCGATTCTCTACCTGTCGCTGCTGCCGCAGTTCATCGATCCTCACGCGGGGAACGTCCTGCTGCAGAGCCTCGCGCTCGGTTCGGTCCAGATCGTCATCGCGACCACCGTCAACGGCCTGATCGCGATCTCCGCGGGCACGCTGGCCGCGTTCCTCGCCACCCGGCCGCTGTGGGTGCGGATCCAGCGCTACTTCATGGGCACCGTGCTCGGCGGCATGGCGATCCACCTGGCCACCGACCGCTCCCGCGCGATGGTGGCCGCCTGACGTCCCTTTCGGGGTACGGCGCGTGCCGTACCCCGGAAAGCGTCACCAGCGGTGATGGACCTGGGCGCGGATCTTCCTGTCATAGAGATCCCGTACGGCAAGCAGCGTCGCCTCCGGCAGCGGCGGCAGCGCGGCGGCGTCCGCGTTGGCCCGAGCCTGCTCGGGCGAGCGGGCCCCGGGGATGACAGTCGTCACGCCCGGCTGCTGGACGATCCACCGCAGCGCCGCCTGCGCGGGCGTCGCGCCGTCGGGCGCCAGCGCCGCGAACTCCACCGCCGCCTCGACCCCGGTGGCGAAGTCGACGCCGGAGAACGTCTCGCCCTGGTCGAACGACTCGCCGTGCCTGTTGTAGGTCCTGTGGTCGTCGGCGGGGAAGACGGTGTCCCTGGTGTACTTGCCCGACAGGAGCCCCGAGGCCAGCGGCACCCTGGCGATGATCCCCACTCCTGCCTCCGCGGCGGTGGGCAGGACCCGCTCCAGCGGCTTGAGCCTGAAGGCGTTGAAGATGATCTGCACGCTGGCCGTGCCAGGCCTGGCGATCGCGGTGAGGGCCTCGTCGCAGGTCTCCACGCTCACCCCGTAGGCGGCGATCCTGCCCTCCTCGACCAGCGTGTCCAGGGCGTCGAAGACGGCCTCCGAGGAGTACACGGGAGTCGGCGGGCAGTGCAGCTGCACCAGGTCGAGCCGGTCCACGCCGAGGTTCGCGCGGGACCTGTCCGTCCAGGCGCGGAAGTTGTCGAGGGTGTAGAGCGAGGGGTCCAGCGCGACCCTGCGGCCCATCTTGGTCGCCACCAGGATGTCGGCGTCCGGGCGGTCGCGCAGGTAGGCGCCGATCAACTGCTCGCTGCGGCCGTCGCCGTACACATCGGCGGTGTCGAAGAAGGTCACGCCCTCCTCCACGGCCGCGTCGAGGACGGCCGGCGCGTCCTTCTCCTCGACCTCGCCCCAGTCCGCGCCGAGCTGCCACGTCCCCAGCCCGACGACGGACGCCCGCTGACCTGACCTGCCGAATATCCGCTGTTCCATGGCTTCAGCATCGAGCGACGCCCGATCGACTGTCCACCCGGGTCACTCCAGCCCATGCGAGGGCTTGCCACCGGCGAAGCCCCCGGAGCTCACTTTCCGATGCCGTCGGCGAGGCCCTTCACGATGTACCGCTGGCCGAAGAAGAAGAGCAGCACCACCGGAACGGCCGCGATCACCATTCCCGCGAACACGACCGGGTAGTCCGTGCCGTGCTTGCTCATCAGGCTCGTCAGCCCCACCGGCAGGGTCTGCACCCCGCTGCCGCTGGTGAAGACCATCGCGAAGAGGTACTCGTTCCAGGCGAACAGCACGTGCAGCATGACCGTCGACGTGATGATCGGCTTGCTCATCGGGAGGATGACCCGCCAGAACGCGGTCCAGCGTCCGGCGCCGTCCATCTCCGCCGCCTCGTCGACCTCGCGCGGGAGGTCGATCATGTACGCGCGGATGAGGAAGGTGGTGAACGGTATACGGAAGGCGGTGTACAGGATGAGCAACGCCCAGAAGCTGTTGTAGAGCCCCATCGCCTGGAACATCTTCACCAGCGGCACGAGCGCCACCGTCGGAGCGAGCATGAGCCCGCCGAGGATCGTCCCGGTGATCGCCTTGTTGAAGGGGATGTCGACGCGCGTGAGACCGTACGCGGCCCACGCGCTGACGAACACGGTGGCCACCGTCGAGGTGACCGTGACCAGCACGCTGGTGGTGAGGTAGCTGTCCACCCCTCGGTTCCAGGCCTTCTGGTAGTTCGAGAAGCTCCAGTCGACGGGCAGGGCGAACGGGTCGCCGAACAGCTCGGCGTTGGTCTTGAACCCGTTGAGCACCATCCACAGCAGGGGGTACAGCACGACCACCGCGAGCCCGAGCAGGAAGGCCCACATGAACACGCGCGCGATCACGCCGAGAAAGCTCAGGCGCCTCACCACTCCACCCTTCTCTTCCGCGTGACCCACAGCTGCGCCATGGCGATGCCGAGCGTGATCACGAAGATCAGCGTGGCGATCGCGGCGGCGTAGCCGAAGTTGTTGCGCACGAACCCGTTGCGGTAGAGCCACGTGCCCATGACCTGGGTCGAGTTGTCGGGGCCTCCGCTGGTCATCACCATGACCTCGTTGAACACCTGGAACGCCCCCGAGATCGTGACCATCGTCATGAGCCCGGTCATCTCGCGTACCAGGGGGACCGTCACGTTCGTGAAGCGGCGGATCGGTCCCGTGCCGTCGATGGCGGCGGCGCCGTACAGCTCGGAGGGGATGCGCTGGATCGCGACGGCGAACAGCAGGGTGGAGTACCCGAAGCCCTGCCACTGGCTCATCGCGATGATCGCCATCATCGCGGTGCTCTCCTGGCCTAGCCACGAGTGGTCGAACACGCCCAGCCCCACCGCTTCGAGGGCGTGGTTGAGCGGGCCGAGGTTCGGCTCGTAGATGAAGTAGAAGAGCAGGCCCGCGACGGTCAGCGAGATCGCCGAGGGGACGAAGTAGACCGCCCGCAGGCCGCGCCGCCACCGGTCGCTGCGGATGCTCTCGATGAGCGCGGCCAGCAGAAGCGCGCCGAACACCTGGAACACGATCGAGATCACCGCGTACAGCAGGTTGTTGCCGAACGACGACCAGAAGACGGGGTCGTCGAGCAGCTTGCGGTAGTTGTCGAGGCCGACGTACTCCTGGCTTCCGCTGTAGATGTCCCACTTGAGCGTGCTGAACCCGATGTTCTGCACGAGCGGCAGGTAGACGAACACCCCGACCAGCACGAGGGCGGGGACGACCCACGCGAGCCCTAGTGCCCGTTGAGTGATGGTGCGCACGGCATGCTTCCCTTCGGCCCCGCGGCCTACTTCGCCGACTCCGAGGCCTGGCGCACGCTCTGGAGCACCTGCTCGGGAGCCTTGCCACCGCTGATGAGGGCCTCGCCGCCGGCCAGCCACGCGTCGGCGACCTCGGGCACCGTGACCATGTCGAGCCAGCTGGCCAGCTGCGGCGCGCCGTTGACGAGCTCGATGCCCTCGAACACGGCCTTGCTCGACGTCTCGGGCGTGACGGCGCCGATGACCGTGCTCGGCTGGCCGTACGGGGGAGAGGAGAGGGTCTTGGCGTTCTCGAGGCTCGTCACGAACTTCATGAAGTCGACGGCGAGCGCGACGCGCGGCGACCTGGCGTTGACCAGGTATCCCTCGGGCGCCCCCTCGATGACCTTGGGGTTGCCCGCCGCGCCCGAGGGGACGGGCAGGGGGAAGATGCCGAAGTCCTTGGCGGCGAGCCCGCGGTCGGCCGTCGTGCTGTCGAACTCCAGGATCTCCTGGTAGTACATGGCGGCCTTGCCGTTGGCGAACGCCTCCTGCGCGGAGGTGTAGAGCACGCCGTTGGTGCCGCTGCCCGAGTCGGTGCAGTCGGTGACGAGCGTCTTGAACTGCTTGAGCGCGGCGAGGTAGCCGGCGTGGTCGAGCTTGGCCGTCGCGGGACGGACGTCGGCCTTGAGGGCGGCGTCCGGCACGTTGTAGGCGAAGAGCTGCTGCAGGTAGTGCAGCGCGGGCCAGCCGTCCTTGTTGCCGAAGGCGATCGGCTCGTAGCCGGCCTTGCGCAGCGCATGGCAGCTGCCGACGAGCTCCTCGAACGTGGTGGGCACCTTGACGCCCGCCTTGGCGAAGGCGGCCTTGTTGTAGCCCATGAACTTGCCGTTGTTGTAGAGCGGGATCCCGTAGTACTTGCCGTCGTAGGCGAAGGCGGACAGCGAGGCCTTGCTGAAGGTCCGCCCCCACTCGGTGTCGGGGCCGATCACCTTGGTGAGGTCCGCGGCCCTGCCGCCGCGCACGAAGTTCTCCGCCCAGTTGCCGGTCCACGTGAAGTAGACGTCGGGCAGCGCGTCGGAGGCGGTCAGGGTCTTGGTCTTGTCCTTGACGCTCTGGTCGGTCTCCTGGATGAGCTCGACCTTCACGCCGGGGTGCTGCTTCTCGTAGGCGGTGGCGAGCTGCTCGAAGTACGGGCTCAGCGGGTCGCCCGCGAACTTGGTCAGGACGCTGAGCGTGCCGGAGAACTCCGGCTTGGCGTTGATGTCGACCGTGGGGGCTGCCGCCGTGCCGCCTGAGCAGCCGGTGAGGGCGAGCACCGAGGTTCCGGCCAGTGCGGCCAACGTCGTCAGGGCGCGAGGACGCATGGGCTTCCTTTCTCTCGGATCTCTCGGGCCTTTCGGGGAGAGGGGGTGAGCGCCGACTGTACAGCGCATCTGATACCGGTACCAGAGGGTGGACCAAGATCTTATTTTCTTTGCACATCGCTCCAGGCTGGATGGATGAGTTGACGACGATGGTTTCGCTGTGTCAGCGTGATGCCGCGTGATACCGGTATCAGGTCGCGAGGCGCCGCCGGTCGCGCAATTCCCGAAAGGACGCGAACATGCTCGGATTCAACGAGCCCGAATTCGTCTCACAGCTGGCGAGCGCGGTGGCACTGCGCCCCAGGATCGAGGAGCTCGTCGACCGCCTCGTTGACGAGGGCTTCGACAACCTCCTCCTCGTCGGCGCCGGCGGCACCTACGCGCAGATGTGGCCCTACGAGCACCTGGCCAGGCGCTCGTCACGCCTCGCCGTACGCGCGGTGATCGCGGCCGAGCTGATCGCCTCGGGCGACGCGACGCTCGGCGAGCGCACTGTGGCGATCTTCACCTCGGTGTCGGGCACGACCGACGACAGCGTCCGCGCCATCGAGTACTGCAAGGCCAAGGGCGCCTACACGATCGGCTTCACCGGCTACCCCGAGTCGCCGGTCGCCACGAAGGTCGACGTCGCGCTCATCTCCGAGCCGAAGACCTGGCCCTTCGACCCTCAGCTCCTGCTGTTCATGGGCCGCCTCCTGTCGCGCAGGGGCGAGTTCGACGCCTACGAGAAGTTCGCCGACGAGCTCGCGGGCATCCCCGGCATCCTGGTCGAGGTGGCCAAGCAGGCCGAGCCCGCGGCGTCGGACTTCGCCGAGGCCCACAAGGACACCGGCTACCACTTCCTCGTCGGCGGCGGGAACCTCTGGGGCTTCACCTACCTCTACTCCATGTGCATCCTCGAGGAGATGCAGTGGCTGCGCACCACGCGGGTGCACAGCGCCGAGTTCTTCCACGGCTCGCTCGAGCTGCTCGAAGAGGACACGAGCGTGATCGTCTTCCAGGGCGAGGACGAGACCCGCGCCCTCACCGACAGGGCCGAATCCTTCGCCAAACGCGTGTCGAAGGACGTCACCGTCTTCGACACCCGCGACTACGCGCTCGACGGCATCAGCCCCGAGTTTCGCGGCCTGCTCGCGCCGCTCGTCCTCGACACCGTCATGGGCAGGGTCAGCAAGCACCTGGAGCGGGTCCGGGACCACTCACTCGACCTGCGCCGCTACTACCGCGTCATGGACTACTGAGCCTTCATGAGAGTCCTCGGCTTCGGCGACAACATCGTCGACCGGTTCGTCGACCGCGGCATCGACTATCCGGGCGGCAACAGCGTGAACGTCGCCGTCTACGCCGACCGCCTGGGCGTCGAAGCCGCCTACCTCGGGGTCTTCGGCGACGACGACCTCGGCGGTTTCCTCCGCGCGTCGATCGCCGCGCAGGGCGTCGCCGTCGACCGCTGCGCCGTACGGCGGGGCGAGACCGGCGTCTCCACCCTGCGCGTCGACGACGGCGACAGGGTCTTCCTCGGCTGGAACGGCGGCGGCGTCACGGTCAGGGAGCCGCTCGTGCTCGACGGCGAGCTGCTCGACTACGCCTCGTCCTTCGACCTGGTCCATTCGAGCGTGTACTCCCGCAGCGAGAGCGAACTGCCGAAGCTGCGCACGCTCGTGAGCTTCGACCTGTCGAGCGAGGAGGAGTACCGCGCTCCCTCCTACCTGGACCGTGTCTGCCCGCACGCCGACCTGGTGCTGCTCTCCTGCTCCCACCTCGACGAGGCCGCCACCCGCGCCCTGCTCGCCGACGCCGTACGGCGGGGCGCGGGTCTGGCGCTCGCCACCCGCGGCGTGGAAGGCGCGATCGCCCACGACGGCCGCGTCACCGTCTCGGCCGCCGCGCGCCCCGTCGAGCAGGAGAAGGTGGTCGACACCATGGGCTGCGGCGACGCCTTTCTGGCCGGCTTCGCCGTCTCCCTGCTGCGCGGCGGGTGGTCGGCGGGCACGCGGCCGTCCGGGAGCCTGATCGAGCGGGCACTCCACGACGGCGCCGACAGCGCCTACGAGCAGTGCTTCGTCGAGGGCGCCTTCGGCTACGGCAGGCCCGTCGATCGTCCGGCCGTGGCTAGCATGTGGCCAGGCTCCGAACGCGAGAAATGAGGGACGCCATCCATGCCAGCTGACCGGGGCCGCGCGGCGGGACCGCCGACGATCTCCGAGGTGGCCCGCGAGGCCGGGGTCGGCCGCGCCACCGCGGCCCGGACCCTCGGCGGGTACGGATACGTCAGCCCCGAGCTGAGGGAGCGCGTGCTCGCCGCGGCGGAGAAACTCGGCTACCGCGCGAACGCGCTGGCGCGCAGCATGTCGACCGGGGTGAGCCACACCCTCGGCGTGATCGTCGCCGACATCGGCAACCCGTTCTTCGCCGGGGTGGTGCGCGGGATCTCCGACACCTCCCGCGCCAGGGGCTTCGACACGATCGTACTGAGCACCTACGAGGACCTCGACGAGGAGGTCGCGGCGACGAACGTGCTCATCGACAAGCGGGTCGACGGCTTCATCGTCGCCTCGGCCGCGGTCGACAAGGGAGAGGTCGCCCACATCAGGGCGGCGATGGAGCGCGGCATCCCTGTCGTGCTCGTGGACCGCGCCGTCGCCGCTCTCGACCTCGACGCCGTCGTCATCGACAACCGCGAAGCCGCCAGGGAGGCGGTCGAGACGCTCATCGCGGCGGGACACCGGCGCATCGGCTTCGTGTGGGGGCCGCCCGCGCCCGAGGCGCCCGCGACCAGGCGCGAGCTCCTCGCGGAAGCGTCCCGCAACCTGTGGACGGACGGCGAACGGCTGCGCGGCTACCTCGACGCGCTCGACGACGCGCGCATCCCCTTCGACCCCGAGGTGGTGATGGTCGGACGGAAGACGGAGGAGAGGGTGACACAGGAGGTCGCCCGCATGCTCGCCCTGCCCGACCGGATCACCGCGGTGTTCTGCACCGAGACCGACGCGGTGACGGGGGCGTTGCGGGCGTTGCGGGCGGCCGGGCTGGCCTATCCGCGGGACGTGGCGTTGATCGGGTTCGACGACAGCTCGTGGGCCGCGGTGATGGAGCCCCCGCTGACGATGATCGAGCAGCCGGTGCACGAGCTGGGGGCGAAGGCGGCGGAGGTGCTGCTCGACACGATCGCGGGCACGGAACCGCGCCGGGAGATGCACACGCTCCGGTCCCGCCTCATCGTCCGCTCCTCGGTCGCCCCGCCCTCCTAGGACGTCACCCGGCCTTCCCCAGGTCCCTGCTTCGGCGCGGTCGGCCATCACCGGGACGCGCGGGAACTGTCCGGCGCCAGCACGTGACACCTAGCTGTGGTCCACGCCGAACCTGTGCCTGCGTCTCACCCTGATGACGATCAGTGTGGCGACGACGCCGAGGACTACTCCGACAGCGACGCCAGCGAGGACGGGTAGCCACTCTGCGACATGGGTAGCGAGCGTCAGGCCGGAAGACGTGTCTGGGATAGCGAAGGTTTCCTCCGGGGTAGGGGCGTGGAACACGTCGTCGTTGTTGGATGGGGACTGGGTCGGTGTCATGGACACGATCGCCATCATGGCGTCGATCATGACACTGTCCGCCTTGGAAGACGTGCGGAGCTCCAAGTAACGTTCCGCTCATTCTCAAAGACAGCAGGGACACTCGTCCCGTGGCGTGTTCCTCGTCGTTGTCTGTGTTCGCGCTGGTCATAGCGCGTCCGGGACACTTCCTCCAGCATCAAGCCGGAAACCTCTGAGAGTCCACGGGCGTCGTGCCGCGCAGCTCCATCACTTCGTCGGGTCTCGCGGCGCCCGACCCTGATGATCCAATGCCGCCGGGCAAGACCTGGGTGACCTTCGAATGGCCGTGCCAGCTCGTTCTGAAGTCCGGCTTCTATCTCAGCCTCAGCGACCCGGCCACGCTCAGAGCCGTGCTGGCCACCACCACGCGCAGGCGGCCCGCCGGGGTCTACGACGGGGTGCGCACCACCCTCCACGAAGGCGCCATCACCTTCGCGCAGCTCTACAAGGCGAACCCGGACATGCGCATCGGCTACCACCGCAGGCGGCCCATCGGTAATGAGTACGCCGGCTGGAAGGTGTCCTGGCGGTTGTGGATCGGCGGCGACCAGCTCGTCCGCAGAGCGTGGAGCACGTGGCGCAGCCCGAACGACGGCCCGGGCAGGTCCCCCGGCGATGAACCCTCCTGGGCCTACGCGGAGGATCTCCGGCTATCGGACTGGGGGATGAAGGTGCATATCAAACCGCCGCCGGCCGAGGAGACGGTGGCGTCGGAGGAATGGCACCCCTGACCCGAACGCGCGAAATCCCTTGCCCGGCCGGCTCTTTGGGTGGACGCATGGTGCCATCGGTTGGAAGTGATGGTGAGTGAAGCAGCGGAGCGTGGCCTTCCTGCTGATTCTGGCGTTGGTAGCGATGCCGACGCTCAGCACCAGCGCCCCACCAGATTGCGGAGTGCAACCACTCGCAGATGCCGAACACCTCTCACGGGAGGAGCTGTTACTTGAGGCGATGCGGAAGGCGGGAGCTCTCCTGCCCAGCCCGACCCCGTCCGTGATGGTGTCCAGGGGTTACGTGCCCGATGTGAAGGTTGGGATTCTATCGCAGAAGCCTGACGAAGGACCTCCCGCGCGCCCGCGCAGTCGACCGGGGATCGGTCCCTGATCCGGAGCGCTGTGCACTGGCCGTTGGCGATTTCCAGGACGCGGCTTGCGTTCGGGTTCGGCGGTGAACCGTCGTATTAGCTGTTCAGCACTCGGTTCTCCGTGACCGGAGAAGTCGAAGTGCCGTCGCCAGCGACGAAGTCGGCACTTCGCCATATCCGCCCTATTTTTCGGCGGGTTCTACGGCGGCCCCTCATAAATAGGTGCGGCATTGGCGCGGGCCTGGGTTAGTCTGCGCCAATGCCGCATGGGGACATTGACAAGATCGCCGAGGAAACCGGCTTCTCCGGTGTGGTCTGGATCGACCGGGCCGGCCAGATCGAGTTCGCGAAGGCCTACGGGCTGGCCAACCGCACCTACCACGTTCCCAACACCCTGGACACCCGATTCGGCATCGCCAGCGGCAGCAAAGGGTTCACCGCCCTGGCCGTGCTCTCGCTGGTCCGTGACGACGTGCTGCAGCTGAGCACCACCGCCCGATCCCTGCTCGGCAAGGATCTACCGCTGATCGCGGACGACGTGACCGTCGAACATCTGCTCACCCACACCTCTGGCATCGGTGACTACCTGGACGAAGAGATCGACACCGAGATCACCGACTACGTCATCGGCGCGGCGCACGAGCTGACTACTACCGAGGCTTTCCTGCCCCTGCTGGACGGGTATCCCACCAAGTTCCGGGCCGATGAGCGGTTCGGCTACTGCAATGGTGGATTCGTGGTCCTCGCCCTGCTGGCAGAGCGGGCCAGCGGTGTCGGCTACCACGACCTCGTCCGGGAACGGGTGCTCCGCCCGGCCGACATGACCAGAACCGACTTCCTCCGCTCCGACGAGCTACCCGCTGACGCGGCCGTGGGTTACCTGCCATTGGACGGGGTGGACCGCTCCAACATCTTCCACCTGCCGGTGCTGGCCACCGGCGATGGCGGCATCCACACCACCGCCGCCGACATCTCCACCTTCTGGCGCGCGTTTTTCGCCGGCGACATAGTGGATTCCGTCGAAGAGGTAGTACGGCCGCGCTGCGACGTACCCGAAGAATCCATGCGCTACGGTCTCGGCTTCTGGCTGCACGAGAGCACCGACACGGCGATCCTGGTCGGGTGGGACGCCGGCGCGTCGTTCAAGTCCACCCACGACCCGCACACCGGCACCACCTGCACCGTGCTCTCCAACACCTCCCCCGGCGCCTGGCCCATCGCCCGCGCTCTCACACCTTGAGGACCGACACGTCAACTGGACGCCCGCACGACGCGCGGCACACCACCGCGACGGTACTCCTGATCCTTGGAGTCCCTGAGAGGACCGTGATGGCCATCATGGGGTGGTGAAGTTCCGGGATGGCGCGCAGGTACCAGCACGTGACTGACGCCATGCGGGACATGGTGGCCAAGCAGGGTCGATGGGCTGCTCTTGGAGTCTGAGGCAGAGCCCGAAGAGCCGCCGGAAATGACCAACTGAGACAGGAAAGCGAGAAGGGGTGCGCCGTGATCACGGCGCACCCCTTCCGAACTGGCGGAGGATGGGGGATTTGAACCCCCGATAGGTTGCCCTATACACGCTTTCCAAGCGTGCGCCCTCGGCCACTAGGCGAATCCTCCGTCGAGAAGCTTACCGGACTCCTCATGGTGAAGAGACCACGAATTAGCGGGAGCGAGCACTGCCGTACGGGGCTAGACTGTCGAAGGACCCCTCGCGCGGCGTCATCCTGTGAACCTCCCCAGGGCCGGAAGGCAGCAAGGATAAGCGGGCTCTGGCGGGTGTGCGAGGGGTCTCTTCATTGGAAAGCCCCCTCGCAGGCGGGATGGTCGCATGAGTCTTGCGCTTTACCGCAAGTACCGGCCCGGGACCTTCGCCGAGGTCAAGGGTCAGGAACACGTCACCGATCCCTTGCGGCAGGCGCTTCGCACCGGCCGGATCAACCACGCGTACCTCTTCAGCGGCCCCCGAGGGTGTGGCAAGACTTCCAGCGCCCGCATCCTGGCGCGCTCGCTCAACTGTGAGAAAGGCCCGACGCCCGACCCCTGCGGCGAGTGCGAGTCCTGTGTGGCGCTCGCCCCCACGGGCCCCGGCCATCTCGACGTCATCGAGATCGACGCGGCTTCCCACGGTGGCGTCGACGACGCGCGCGACCTGCGTGAGCGGGCGTTCTTCGCCCCCGTCTCCGCGCGCTTCAAGATCTACATCATCGACGAGGCGCACATGGTGACCCGCGAGGGTTTCAACGCGCTGCTCAAACTCGTCGAGGAGCCCCCGCCGCACCTCAAGTTCATCTTCGCGACGACCGAGCCGGAAAAGGTCATCGGCACGATCAAGTCGCGTACCCACCACTACCCGTTCAGGCTGATGCCGCCCGCGACGCTCAAGGCGCTGATGGAGGAGATCCTCACCGCCGAGAGCGTCCCTTTCGAGCCGGCGGCGCTGCCGATGGTCGTGCGCGCGGGCGCGGGTTCGGCCCGTGACTCGCTGTCCATCCTCGACCAGCTCCTCGCGGGCGCCGAGGACGACGGCATCACCTACGCCAAGGCCGTGTCCCTGCTCGGCTACACCGACGGCGACCTGCTCGACGAGGTGGTCGACGCCTTCGCCAGGCGTGACGGCGGAGCGGTCTTCCAGACGGTCAACAGGGTGATCGAGGGCGGCCACGACCCCAGGAGGTTCGCCGCCGACCTCCTCGAACGCTTCCGCGACCTCGTCATCCTCGCCAACGTTCCCGAGGCGGCCACCAGCGGCCTGCTCGACCGTCCGGCCGACGAGCTCGACCGCCTGGTCGCCCAGGCCGCCTCCATGGGGCCCGCCGAGCTGACCCGCGCGGCCGAAATCTTCAACGCGGGCCTCACCGAGATGCGCGGCGCCATGTCGCCGCGGTTGCTGCTCGAGCTGATGTGCTCGCGGGTGCTGCTGCCCGGCGCCGCGCAGGGCGAGGCGGCTCTGCTCACCCGCCTCGAACGGCTTGAGCGTGGCGGGGTCGTCGCCCAGATGGCCGCCCGCTCCGCCTCGTCCTCCGGTACGGCAGGCACCCCCGCCGCCGCGCCCGCCGGTGGCGCTGTGGGCGACATCTCCGGCATGCCCGGCGCGGCCGCTGGAATGAGCACGCCCAGCCCTTCCTCCAGCGGAACGGCCCCGGACGGCCACGGCGGTGGGACGCCCGGCGCGACCACAGGCGCTGCTTCGAGTGCCGCCGCCACCGGTGGGGATGCCGGCTGGCCTGAGCCCGTTCGCCCTGGTGCTCCCGTACAGCAGCCCGAGCCGGTCCAGCACGCACAGGCCCCGGCGCCGGCCCAGGCCCCGGCGGCGACGGGCGGCGCCGGTTTGATCCAGCAGCAGTGGCCCGCCGTCCTGGCCGCGCTGAAGAAGCGCAGCATCGTCGTCTGGGCGAACGTCAACACCAACGCCCAGGTCGTCGGCGTCGAGGGCAACCTGGTCACGCTCGGGTTCGGCCAGGTCGGCGCGATGAAGAACTTCACCGGCGGCGGCAAGGACGCCGTCGTGGCCGGTGCGCTCGGCGATGTGCTGGGCGGCACCTGGCGGGTCGAGGCCGTCGTGGGAGGCTCTCCCGTCCCACAGGGCGGCCGCGCTCCCCAGCCGGGCCCCCGCTCGCCCCAGGCCGGCCCGTCACCCCAAGGCGCCCCATCCCCTCAGGGCAGCCCCTCCGCTCCGGGCGGCCCGTCCCACCAGGGCGGTCAGTCTTCTCCGGGCGGCCCCGCTTCTTTTGACGGCGCCTCTCCAGGGGGAGGCGGCCAGGGTGCTTCGGGCTCTCCCGGTGGCCCGGCCTTCGCGGGCGGGTCCGCCGGTGGCCAGGGCGGCTCCGACTCTCCGGGTGGCGTGACGCCGCCGGAAGGCCCGGCTGCCGGTCATGGTGGTCAGGGCGGTGGACCTGGCGGTGCTGGTGGTGCTGCTCAGGGCGGCGGGCCTGGTGGCGCCGCGGGCGGCGCTCAGGGTGGTTTCGCGGGCGGGACTCCGAGTGGCGAGTCGTCAGGTGGCCCCCAGCACGCCGGCGTGCAGGGTGGCGGCGCGTCCCACGGGCAGAACGGCGCGGCGGGTGATGTGTCGTGGGGGTCTGGAGAGGCAGGCGACTCCTCAGGCGTCTCAGCCCAGCCAGCCGGATCCGGACACACCGAAGCGACGGGGCCAGGGCAGCGGACCGGAGCCGGGCACGTCGAGGCGGCCGGTGATGGTGCGGATGGTCAGGAGCGGGAACGGCTGACGACCGATGAGTCGTGGCCTCAGGCGCCCGACGACCACGACTTCGGCACGCCGCCCATGCCGAGCCCCACGCAGGCGACGAGCCGTACACCCAGTCCAGGGCTGGCGGCGGCGAGGTCGGCGGCCAAGGCGGCCGCGCAGGCGGGCCCTCGCACGCCCGCACCCCGGCAGGGCGGCGGCGGCAACGCGGGCGCCTGGCCCGACGCGATCCCCGGGCGGAACCGTGGCCCCGAGTCCGATGACGTCGACCCGCTCAACGACGCCAACGCGGACGTGGACGAGCTCAGCGGCATGGCCCTGCTCCAGCGCGAGCTCGGCGCCCAGATGATCGGCGAGATCGACCACACCTGACCGGTCCACCCTGAATGGTCAGGCCTGATCGGCCCCGAACCCCGGCGTCCCATCGAGCGGCGACTCCGTGGGAGGAGGACCCCAGGTCGCGGCGAGGAGGACCGCCAGTCCATGCAGGAGAACCAGGCGGGACGGCGCGAGCCACGACTGCCCGCTCATTCTGAGGACGACCCCTCCGCCCGGCATGGCGCTCACGGGTCAGGGGGACAGGCGGGCGCGGGCGGCGGCGGCGCGGTGGTCGGTGAAGGGAAGGGTGGCGGCCACGCGTTCGAGGATCTGGAAGTCGTCGCGGCCGTTGGCGGTCTGCGCGTAGGCCCAGAGGTCGTCGGCGGAGCCGCAGGTGAGCAGGCTGGTGCGGACCTGCACCTCGAGCTCGTCTCGCGCGCTCCTGATCTCGGGCGACTCCGAGCGGGGCAGCAGCGGCCCCGTGTAGGCGCGGGCGATGGCGGTGACGTCGTTGCCCTCGAGGAGCCGTCTCAGTTCGAGGAAGTCGGCGGCGACGGGCGCGACCAGCCGGTACGGCTTGGCCGCCACGGCCCCGCCGAGCTGGGCGCGCAGGCGGTAGATCTCGGCGCGGATGGTCGCCGGGTTGCCGTCGTCGCCGTAGAGGTAATAGGACAGTTGCTCTGCGGTAAGGCCGCGCGGATGCAGGGCGAGCAGGGTCAGGATCTCGGCGTGACGCAGTGAGAGAGGCAGGGCGCGGGCGCCGTACCGGGCCATCGGCTGGCCTTCGCCGAGGAACGTGAGCCGCAGCGGCAGCGCCTCGGACCGCTCGGCGGGACGCAGCAGGAACCCGTCGAAGAACGGTTCGAGGATCCCCGCGGGACAGATGGCGGAGCCGGGCTCGGGCAACTGGATGCGGGGGCCGAGCAGGCCCGCGGGGTCGCCGGACAGGACCCGGCCGGTGGAGGTGACCAGGACGCCCGGTGGCTGGAGCAGGCAGTCGTAGCGCCTGCGCAGGCGTTCGTCGCGTTCGTACATCCTGAGCGCGAGCCGGGCCTCGGCCAGCCGCGCCGTGGTGGCGACCAGCGCGACGGTGGCGGGGTGGAGGCTGCGGGAGGTGCCGCTGACGTCGACGCAGCCGAGGACGGTGTCGGTGTCGGGGTCGATGATCGGCGCCGAGCTGCACGACCAGCAGTGGAGCACGCGCAGCAGGTGCTCCTCCGAGTAGACGTGGACGGGCTTGCGGGTGGCGAGCGCGGTGCCGATGCCATTCGTGCCGACCGAGATCTCCGACCAGTGGTGTCCGTCGGCGAGACCGACGAGGTCGGCGCGGCGCATGGTGCCGTAGTCGCCTTCGCGCCACAGGATGCTGCCCTCGGCGTCCGTCACGATCATGATGTGCTGGGACTCGTCGGCCATCTGCTTGAGGGTCTGGGCGAGCATGGGCAGCAGGGGCTGAAGAGGGTGGGCCTGGCGGACGTCCTTGATGAGGGAGCCGTCGTAGACCAGCGGCGCCGTCTGGCTCTCCGGGTCGACACCGGCCTCCATCGACCGCTGCCAGGAGGCGTTGATCAGCTGGCGTGGCGCTCCGACCCCTGTCTCCAGGATCCGGCGAAGCCGCCGACCGTAACTCATTGGCCACTCCATGTAGTCAAGCTGTACGGCGAAGCATCCGTGTTATCACGTCCTTCGCGCAAGCCGTTCGGGGGATTGCATAGGGTGATTGATCGCTCGCAACGTGTGTGCAACGTTGCGCTCGTTAACGTTCCTGCATCACGCCGGCGTGGCGCGGCCGCTCCTGTCGGTGTGATGGCCGGGTCCCGGACGCTGGAGGGGGGCTGGGACCCGGCCATGACGCCGCGACCGTCGACAAAGTCGAAACATGTGCCTGCCAGTACATGTCGGCGCTCAGACACCGTAGGCTCGTGACAGTTACGGACGCGGAGCCGACGAGGAGCGCACGAAGGTGAACCCAGGGGATGTCAACCTGCAGCAGCTGCTGGAGCAGGCACAGCTCATGCAGCAGCAGCTCGTGAGCGCCCAGCAGGAGCTCAACGACGCGCAGATCGAGGGCTCGGCCGGGGGCGGCCTTGTCACGGCTGTCGTCAACGGATCCGGTGAGCTGCTCGAGCTGAAGATCAATCCGGAGGTCGTCGACGCCGACGACCCGCAGGACACCGCAGACACGATCGCCGATCTGGTCATCGCGGCCGTTCGCGACGCCGTGCGCGCGGCGGCCGACCTGCAGCAGGAGAAGCTCGGCCCGCTGGCCCAGGGGCTCGGCGGCGGCGGTCTCGGCCAGCTTCCAGGGTTCTAGGCCATGTACGAAGGGGTCGTACAGAACCTGATCGACGAACTGGGCATGCTCCCCGGCGTCGGTCCCAAGAGCGCGCAGCGGATCGCCTTCCATCTGCTGGCGGCCGATCCCGTCGACGTCAAGCGGCTGGCCCACGCGCTGCTCGAGGTCAAGGAGAAGGTCCGGTTCTGCCGCGTCTGCGGCAACGTCGCCTCTGAGGAGGAGTGCCGGATCTGCCGCGACGCGCGGCGCGACCCCCACGTGATCTGCGTGGTGGAGGAGTCGAAGGACGTCGTCGCGATCGAGAAGACGCGCGAGTTCCGCGGCACCTACCACGTGCTCGGCGGGGCGATCAGCCCGATCGACGGCATCGGCCCCGACGACCTGCGCATTCGCGAGCTGATGACCCGCCTGGCCGACGGCCGGGTGACCGAGCTCATTCTCGCCACCGACCCCAATCTGGAGGGGGAGGCGACGGCGACCTATCTCGCCCGCCTGGTGAAGCCGATGGGCGTGAAAGTGACACGACTGGCCAGCGGCCTGCCTGTTGGCGGTGATCTCGAGTACGCCGACGAGGTCACCCTGGGCCGCGCGTTCGAAGGACGGAGGCTGCTGGATGTCTGATCAGTGGAGCGTTCTCGCCGACGAGATCGCAGGGCACGCGCAGAACTATCTGGACGGCCTGAGCAGGGTGGCGGGCGGTGAGGGCGGCGACGCCATCTGGTCACTGCTCCTTGTCGAGGTCGCGCAGGTGAGCCTGGCGGGCGCCCAGCTCGGAGCCAGCCAGGACGTCATCCTCTCGGGCAACTGGGAGCCGCCGTTGAGCGAGGATCCCGACGTTGACGGGGTCCGTACGGCACTGGCCGAACGCCTGGAGGCGGTGGACGACTACGCCGAGGTCTTCGACCCCTACAAGGACACCGCCGTCACGCCGTACCGGCTGTCCGACGACCTGACGGCCGTGGCCGCCGACCTCATCCACGGCCTGCGCCACTATCACGCGGGGCGGCCGCACGAGGCGTTGTGGTGGTGGCAGTACTCCTACTTCAACACGTGGGGCAACCACGCGGGCGCCGCCATGCGCGCACTTCAGGCGCTCGCCGCGCACACCCGCCTGGATGTGGCGGAAGAGGCGCTCTCCACCTGATTGTCCACATAGTGGGCTGAACCTCCAGGTCCATGAGAGGCCGCCAGTAGACTGGCAGCTCACAGTCCAGACTGGGAGACTCTCGTGGCGCTCGTTGTGCAAAAGTACGGTGGTTCATCCGTCGCCGACGCGTCCTGCATCAAGCGGGTCGCGCAGCGGATCGTCGCGACGAAAAAAGCCGGCAACGAGGTCGTCGTCATCGTCTCCGCGATGGGTGACACGACGGACGAACTGCTCGATCTGGCCGAGCAGGTGTCGCCGCTGCCCCCGGGCCGCGAGCTCGACATGCTGCTGACCGCGGGAGAGCGCATCTCGATGGCCCTGCTGGCGATGGCGATCGCCAACCTGGGCCACGAAGCGCGCTCGTTCACCGGCTCCCAGGCGGGCGTGATCACCGACTCCACGCACGGCAAGGCGCGCATCATCGACGTGACGCCGAGCCGTATCCGTGAGGCGCTCGACGAGGGCCAGATCGCGATCGTGGCCGGGTTCCAGGGCGTCTCGCAGGACACCAAGGACATCACGACGCTGGGCCGTGGTGGTTCCGACACCACCGCTGTGGCGCTGGCGGCGGCCCTGTCGGCCGACGTCTGCGAGATCTACACCGACGTCGACGGCATCTACACCGCCGACCCGCGCATCGTGCCTCAGGCGCAGCAGATCCCCAGGATCTCCTACGAGGAGATGATGGAGATGGCCGCCTGCGGGGCGAAAATCCTGCACCTGCGCTGTGTCGAGTACGCTCGCAGATTCGACCTGCCGATCCACGTGCGCAGCTCTTTCAGCACCAAGGAAGGCACGTGGGTCGTGTCCGACCCTTACACCGAAGGAACCGAGATGGAGCAGCCCATCATCTCCGGCGTCGCGCACGACCGGAGCGAGGCCAAGATCACCGTTGTCGGTGTCCCCGACAAGGTCGGAGAGGCTGCCGCCATCTTCAAAACGCTGTCCGAAGCCGAGATCAACATCGACATGATCGTGCAGAACGTCTCGGCGGCCGCGACCGGCCGTACCGACATCTCCTTCACGCTTCCCGCGACGGACAGCCAGACGGCGCTGGCCTCGCTCAAGCGCATCCAGGACCAGGTCGGTTTCGAGTCGCTCCAGTACGACGACCAGATCGGCAAGGTGTCCCTGGTCGGCGCGGGCATGCGCTCGCACCCTGGCGTCACCGCGACCTTCTTCGCCGCCATCGCGGACGCGGGGGTCAACATCGAGATGATCTCCACCTCGGAGATCCGCATCTCGGTGATCGTGGGTCAGGACGGCGTCGACGCGGCGGTCGCCGCGGCGCACCGCGCGTTCGACCTCGACTCGGACCAGGTCGAAGCTGTGGTGTACGGAGGTAGCGGACGATGAGCAGGCCCACCCTCGCCCTGATCGGGGCGACAGGTGCCGTAGGTACCGTGATGCGCGAGCTGGTCTCGACCAGGGAGGACATCTGGGGCGAGGTCCGCCTCGTGGCCTCCGCCCGCAGTGCGGGCAAGGCCCTCCAGGTGCGCGGCGAGGACGTGGTGGTCCAGGCGCTCGCGCCCGAGGTGTTCGACGGCGTCGACATCGCCATCTTCGACGTCCCCGACGAGGTGTCGGCCGAATGGGTGCCGATCGCCGCAGAGCGGGGCGCGATCGCGATCGACAAGTCGGGCACGTTCCGGATGGACCCCGATGTCCCGCTGGTCGTTCCCGAGGTGAACCCGCTCGACGCCCGCACGAGGCCGCGCAACATCATCTCGACGCCCAACTGCACCACGCTGTCGATGATGGCCGCGATCGGCGCGCTGCACGCCGAGTACACGCTCAAGGAGCTCGTCGTCGCCTCCTACCAGGCGGTGTCGGGCGCGGGCGTCGCGGGTCCCGCACGGCTTTACGACGAGATCGAGGCGCTGGCGGGCGACCGCTCCGTCGGCCAGGCGGCCGGCGACGTGCGCAAGGCGCTGGCCAACAAGCTCGACGCCGACTCGCCGTTCCCCGCGCCGATCGCGTTCAACGTGGTGCCGTGGGCGGGCTCCTACAAGGACGGCGGCTGGGCCTCCGAGGAGCTGAAGCTGCGCAACGAGTCGCGCAAGATCCTCGGTATCCCCGACCTGAAGGTGTCGGCCACCTGCGTGCGGGTGCCCGTCGTCACCACGCACTCGCTGGCCGTCCACGCCAGGTTCGAGCGCGAGATCACCGTGGCCGACGCGCACCGCATCCTGGAGGCGGCGCCGACCGTGGTCCTCATGGACGACCCGGCCAACGGCGTCTGGCCGACGCCGGTGGACGTGGTGGGCACCGACCCGACCTACATCGGTCGGATCCGCCAGGCGGTCGACTTCCCGAACACGCTCGACATGTTCGTGTGCGGCGACAACCTGCGCAAGGGCGCGGCCCTGAACGCGGCGGAGATCGCCGAGTTGGTGGCCACGGAGCTCTGACCCCGTCCGCCGCACGATCGGCTCTCTGAGGGACCCCCGGCCACCCGGCCGGGGGTCCCTGTGTTCTCCTGCGGGTCCTTCTGTGTTTCTGCGCGATGGCTTCTTCCGTACGGCAAGCCGTGCCACGCGCCTCCGTGGTCACCGGCTGACGCCCGTCCAGGGGACGCTCCTCGTGCGACGCCCCCTTCCCGCCGCAACGGACCCCTGCCGAGGGGGCGCCGTTGCGGCGGGGACCGGAGTCCCGCTGGGCGGCGCGCCTTCCACGGACGGGACCGTGCGCCTGCGGAGGCGCTGGAACGGCTTGCCGTACGGGAAGAAAGAAGCACCAGCCCTGGCGTACGGGAAGAAGGAACGCCAGCCTTGCGGTGCAGGAAGAAGGAACGTCAGCGGAACAGGATGTCCCAGTGATCGGATTCGCTGGCGAAGACGGTGCCCGTGTCCGAGCGGTACAGCGCGGACCCGTCGGAGCGCGTGCCCGCCCGGTCGAAGGTGTCGGTGATGTAGTTGTCGACGCACCGGTTGTGGCGGATGTCCAGCTTGTAACCCGCCCCGTGGCTGTAGCGGCCGGGCGCGTGCCCTGCCTCCGTGCCGCCCGTGACCATGATCTTGCAACCGCTGTTCTGCTTGAGGTCGATCGCCCCCGTGACGGTGGCGGACCTCACGGCCTGCAGCGACGTGCACACACGGTTGTTCTTGTCGACGCAGTTGCCGCTGGACTTCCAGCGCAGGCCCGCCGCGGACAGTCTGTCCATGGCGAACGTGTGCGAGACGCGCACCGCCCTGCGGGGCATGGCGCGCGACAGGTCAGCCTTGGGCTGCTCGGTCGCCCCCGTGTACCAGCGGGCGACCCGTATCACGCCTTGCAGTTCATAGGTTTTGATGATCGGCGGTCGCGCCTCGACGACGTCCTCCTCGACGGTCGAGGCAGGCCGCACTGGAGCCGCCGATGCCGCAGCCGACAGCGCGATGATGCAGGTCTGTATGGCGATGAGCGCGGCGATTGAGAGCCGCACCAACCAACGTATCCACATGTGATGGCCTTTTTCGCGGAGTTGCCCTTCCGCCCGATTCATCAATGCCACGCTTCGGAGCTGTTGATCCCTCCTTCGGAGCGATCTTTACCGTGTGGCGGTGATCACCGTGCGGCTCCATGACCTCACGGCTCTGACTAACGTAAAGTGACGAGCGTGTCCGAACCGCGAACCCGAGGATCGGAGAGCACCCGAGAGCTCATCGTCGAGACAGCCCTGCGCCTGTTCAGGGAACGCGGCTTCGATGCGACCACGATGCGGGCCATCGCGACGGAGGCGGGGGTCTCCGTAGGTAACGCCTACTACTACTTCGCCTCCAAGGACGAGCTGGTACAGGCGTACTACGACCGTGCCCAGATCGCGCACGAGGAGGCCTGCCGTGAGCTGCTGGCCACGGAGCGCTCGTTCGCGGCCAGGCTGACGGGTGTGCTCAGGGAGTGGGTGCGGGTCTCGGAGCCGTACCACGAGTTCGCGGTGAAGTTCTTCAAGCACGCCGCCGAGCCCACCAACCCGCTCAGCCCGTTCAGCGCCCAGTCGACGCCCGCCCGGGAGGCGTCCATCGCCATCTACCGGCAGGTGGTCGAGGGCTCGCGCGACCGCATGGACGCCGAACTGCGCGAGGAACTGCCCGAGCTGCTGTGGCTGATGTCCATGGGCATCGTCCTGTACTGGGTGCACGACACCTCGCCCGGCTGCGAACGCACCTACCGGCTCATCGAGGTGAGCGTGCCGCTCGTCGACCGGCTCGTGGGCCTGTCCCACCTGCCTGGCCTGCGAGGCATCACCAAGGACTTCATCGCGGCGGTCCACGAGCTCAGAGCCTGACCCGGCTACTGTCCGTAGTCGCCGCGACCGTCAGAGGTGACGGGTTCACGGCGCTGGATGCGACGCCGGTCGTGGGGCTTCCGCCCGTCAGCTGCCTCGGTCCCTCCGGCCCCGATGTCCCCGCCCGTCGGTCCCATCGGCTCCGCTGGCGCCTTGGGCCTGTCGGTCCCTCTGGGGCCGCTGGCGGCTTCCGCCCGTCGGCCCTCCGGCGCGCCTCGGTTGTCGCCCGTCTTAGACCTCTCCGGCCTCTCCGGCGCGTCTGTTGGTGCGTCTGCGGGTGCGTGCGCTGCGGCGGCCGCCCAGGAACGAGATCACGGCGACCGCCGCCCCTCCGCTGAGGACCATGAGAAGCATCTGGGACCGGTCGAAGCTCTCGCTGCCAGCCGCGAGTTGACCGATCACGTCCTGCTCGCCAGGCGTCGAAGGATCGGCCTGCACGGTCGCGACCGGTCGCGGGGACTGCTGTGGCATGGCTTGGGGAACCGTCATCGGACGGGTCTCATCCTGCCCGGACGGCTGGACGGCGGACGCTAGCGCCAGGTCTTGGAGCCACGTCGGCTCGCCGGCCCCTGCGCCCGCTCCCGCTTCGGTGGCCGTGGCATTCGGCGCGACGGCGGGTGTCGTCGCTTCGCTCGGCGGCGGTGTCGCGGCACTGGTGGGCGTGCTCGTGCCCGCAGGGCTGCTGATACCCGCGGGGGTGGTGGCGCCCGCGGCGGTGGTGCCCGGAGGGCTGGTGACCCCCGAGGGCGTGCCGGCGCCTGCGGCGGTGGTGCCCGTTGAGCTGGTCGTGCCCGCTGGGCTGGTGGCATCCGCGGGGGTGCCCCCGCGGGTGGTCGCCGTGCCCGCAGTGGTCGTCATTCCCGCGGGGGTAGTCGCCCCCGTGGGAGTGGCCGCGCCTGTCAGTGTTGCGGCCGCGCCTGCGGTGGCGACCCCCGTGTTGGCGGTCGTGGCGGGGGCCGCGCCCGGGCGTGTGGTCGGGGTGGGCGTATGCGGTAGGCCGACGACGGGTGCGGCGACGCTGGGCTGACCAGGTGCCGGGGCGGACGTGCCCGTGGCGGTGGTCGTGCCCGCGGGGGTGGGGGCGAACGTGCCTGTCGGTGTGACGACGGACGTGCCCGGCGTGGTGGTCGTGCCCATGCCCGCGGGTGTGGCGGCCGACGCGCCCGCGTGGGTCGGGGCGGACGCGCCTGTGGAGGCGGTCGTGCCCGCGGGTGTGGAAGCGGATGTGTTCGGGTGGCTGGCGGTGGGTGTGGCGATCAGGGGACGCGGCGGAGCGAAGGGCGGGTACAGCAGCGGGGGGTTGGCCACGGGAGAAGCAGCCGCGCGTGTGGGGATCGCCGGCTGGAGCGCCACGGTGGGACGGCTCGGCGTGGCCGGCTGGATCGCCATGGCGGGACGGCTGGGCGTGGCCGGCTGGATAGCCATGGTGGGACCGCTCGGCGTGGCCGGTTGGAGGGTCATGGTCGGACTGCTCGGGATAGCTGGTGGGACGGCCGCGGTGGGTGTGGGGGCGGCTCGTTTGAAGCCAATGCTGGGAGTCGGGACGGCTCGTTGGCGGGCCGTCGTGGGAGCCAAGACGGCTGGGTGAAGGCCCGTCGTGAGAGTCAGGACGGCTGGATGAAGGCCCCCGCTCACAATCCGCACGGTTGGTTGGAAGCCCGTGGTGGCGGCGGGCACAGCTGGTTGAAGGGCTATGTCGAAAGGAGGGATGGCCGGTTGAAGGGCTATGTCGAAAGGAGGGATGGCCGGTTGAAGGGCTATGTCGAAAGGAGGGATGGCCGGTTGAAGGGCTGAGATGGAAGCGACGATGGCTGCCGGCTGGAGGGCCGCGGGGCGAGACGGGGCCGGGAGGGGAACCGGGTTCGGCTCGGATGGAGGAGTGGGCGCGGACGGGCGCGGGGGCGCGGAGGTGAGGCCGGGCGGGGGTGCCGGTGTGGGTCTGGTGGGCATCGTCGGCCAGGTCAGCTGCGGCGTCGCGCAGGTGCTCAGGCCGAGCGCGGACAGGAGCTGGCAGACGGCTCCTCTCCAGACGGCCTCTCCCCAGCCGGCGGTGCACTCGTCGTCCACGCAGAGCGAGTCCGGCCTGCTCGCCCCGGCCCCGGGCGGCGAGATGCCGATCTGCAGCACGCCGATGTGGGTCGCGGCGTTACATTTCGGCCCGCCCACGCCTATCACGATGTTGCCCTCACACCTCCGCCCTGGAAGCGGAGGAGGGGCCGCGGCGGCCCACGTGCCCACGGTGATCAAGGGCATGCTCATCCCTGCCACCACTGCGAAGGCCAACAGCCCACGTCGTCTCACGTCCCTGTTCTAGCACGTCAGAGCCTCGTTTCCGGGAAAGGCAAGATCCGCGTGGCGGCATACCGTCTGGTTGGTATGGTCCTGTGTAACGACCCCGATCCCCGCAGGGAGACCAGCGATGACCCAGAACTGGGGCATGACGATCCCCTTCTTCGACCGCTCCCTCGCCGAGTCCAAGGAGCTGATCGCCGACCTGCCAGGGCTCGGCTACACCGACATCTGGTCGGCCGAGGTCAATGGCGCCGACGCGTTCGTGCCGCTGGCGATGGCGTCGGAGTGGGCGAGGGGGGCCAGGCTGGGCACCGCGATCGTGCCGGTGTTCACCCGCGGGCCTGGACTGCTGGCCCAGTCGGCGGCGACGCTGGCCGACCTGGCGCCCGGCCGGTTCGTGCTCGGCATCGGATCCTCGTCCCCCGCGATCGTGGAGCGGTGGAACGCGGTCGAGTTCGGCAAGCCGTACGCCAGGACGCGGGACACCCTGCGCTTCCTCAGGAAGGCGCTGGCGGGGGAGAAGGTGTCCGAACGGTACGAGACCTTCGAGGTGAAGGGCTTCAAGCTGGAGCGCGCGCCGAAGGAGGCGCCGAAGATCGTGCTGGCGGCGCTGCGGCCGGGGATGCTTCACCTCGCCGCCGCGGAGGCGGACGGCGCGATCACCAACTGGCTGTCCCCCGAGGACGTACGGCGGGTGCGCGCCGAGATCGGCTCCTCGACCGAGCTGATCGCGCGGATCTTCGTCTGCGTGAGCGAGGACGCCGACAAGGTGCGCGAGATGGGGAGGTGGATGCTGGCCAGCTACCTGACGGTCCCCGCGTATGCGGCCTTCCACGACTGGCTGGGCCGGGCCGAGGTGCTGCGGTCCATGCACGAGGCATGGGCGGCAGGAGACCGCCAGGCGGCGCTGAAGGCCATCCCCGACGAGGTGGTGGACGCGCTGATCGTCCACGGTGACGCGGAGACGTGCAAGGCGCGGGTGCGGGAGTACGTCGACAACGGGCTCGACACGCCGATCCTCGCCCCTGTCCCCGGCGAGCTGCCCATCCCCGAGGCCGTCCGCGCCCTGGCCCCGTGACCGTGAAGGGCATGAGGTTCATCACAGAGCCGGGAGGTGGCGGGAGGGTCGTCCCAGGCTGTCGGCCGAGGGTGCGCTGACCGCCCAGGGCTGGCGGCCTCCGGGCGGAACGCGGGGTTCCACGCGGGCGGAGGCCGGGAGAGGGTGGGGTCGGCGAGGTTCGTGGCAGGAAGGAGACGCGCGTGGACGAGGTTCTGAGGTTGGACGCCGTCGGGCAGGCGCAGGCCGTGCGGGAAGGGCGGGTCACTCCCAGAGAACTGGTCGAGGCCGCCATAGCGAAGATCAGGGCGCACGACGACGAGCTCAACACGGTGGTGCACCCGAGGTTCGAGCGGGCGCTGGCCGAGCTGGACGACCTCCCGCAGGGCGCGCCGTTCCGCGGGGTGCCGATCCTGGTGAAGGACCTCGGCTGGGCGCAGGCGGGCGAGCCGTACAACGCGGGGTCGAGCACGCTCGACGGCGTGGAGGTGGGCGCCGACGCACACGCGGTGACCCGCCTGCGGGAGGCGGGATTCGTGATCCTGGGGCGGACGAGCACGCCCGAGTTCGGTACGACGATCACGACCGAGCCCGCGGCGTACGGTCCCACTCGCAATCCTTACGATCTCGCCTACTCGGCGGGCGGGTCCAGCGGTGGGTCGGCGGCGGCGGTCGCGGCGGGCATGGTGGCGGTGGCGACGGCCAGCGACGGCGGCGGTTCGATCAGGATCCCCGCCGGCATGTGCGGGCTCGTGGGGCTCAAGCCGACGAGGGGCCGGTCCAGTCATGGTCCCGCCCAGGGCGAGGGGTGGAGCGGCATGTCCGCGATCGGCCTGGTCAGCCGTACCGTCAGGGACACCGCCGCGGTGCTCGACCTGTTCACCGGCTACGTGCACGGCGACCCCTATGCCGCGCCCGCGCTCCCGGGGCCGCTCGCGCACGAGGTGGACGCCGAGCCCGGCAGGTTGCGGATCGGATTCGTGCGCGAGCATCCTCGCGAGGACGTACCCGGCGAGGCGGAGCCCGCCGCTGCCGTGATGAGCGCGGCGGCGCTGCTCGAAGAGCTCGGGCACGAGGTCGAGGAGAGCTGGCCCGAGGCGCTCGGCGACTCCGAGTTCGCGACCCACTTCGGCGCGATCGTGGCCGGCAACGTGGCCGCCGAGCTGGAGAGCATCGGCAGGTGGCGAGGCAAGCCCGTGGAGCTTTCCGAGCTGGAGCCGCGCAACCAGGCGATGGCCGAGGCCGGGCGCAGGCGTAGCGCGGTCGACCACATCCTCGCGTTGCAGTGGGTGGACGGATACCGCCGCAGGATGGCCTCCTGGTGGAGCGGCCACGACCTGCTGCTGGCCCCCACGCTCGGCATCCCGCCGTACCCGCTCGGGTGGTTCCCTCCTGACGACCTGAGCACCTCGTTCGGGCGGACGGGGCCCGCCGTCGCCTTCACCTCGCCGTTCAACGCGACGGGGCAGCCCGCGATCTCGCTGCCCCTGTACAGGACGGCTGACGGACTGCCCGTGGGCGTGCAACTGGTCGCCGCGGCCGGCAGGGAGGATCTCCTGGTACGGCTGGCCGCCCAGATCGAGCGGGCGCACCCCTTCGTGCACTCGGCGCTACGTTAGGGAACCACGGCGCCGGGTATTGCGTTATATCGCGAAGAGGAGGTGCTCGGATGGCGAAGGCATCAAGGGCCGCAGCGGCCTGGAAGACGTACCGCGAGGTCAGCAAACCCGGAACGCCTGGTGTGATGACCAGGGTCAGGGCGATCCCCCGCCTCATCGGCGGCGTGATGCGCGGCGAGTACGCGGGCATGGGCAAGGGCAAGCTCGCCATGATGGCGCTCGGCCTGGTCTACATCGTCTCGCCGGTCGACATCGTCCCCGACTTCCTGGTGCTCATCGGTGTCGCGGACGACTTCGGCGTGTTCCTCTGGCTGATGGCCTCGATGCTCGGCGAGAGCGGGCGATACGTCGAGTGGGAGCGCAGGCGGCTCACCGGGCGAGTCGAGCAGCCCTAGCCTCGCCCCGCTTGCCGTACCACGCGCTCCATGCCCCGAGCAGCGCGATGGTGCCGATGAGCAGCACCCATGACAGGCCCGCCATGACGTCGGTGGGCAGCAGGTAGACCAGTGGCAGGCGCACGGCGGACTCCAGCAGGAGCGCCGTGCCCCACACGACGGTCATGACCACGTAGATCCTGCGGAAGGTGGGTTCGGCGGTGTAGAGGGCGTCCCACCGCTGGACGGTCGCCTCGTCCTCCGCGCCGAACCGCTTGGCGATGGCGAAGGCGGCAGGGCGGCCCGTCACGCAGGTGCCGAGCAGGATCAGCCCGGCGGCGGCGGTGGTCAGGGACTTGATGGCCAGGAGGAACTTCTCGTCGCCCGACAGCAGCGAGAGCAGCAGGCCCATCCCGAACACGAACGCGGTGAACGCGGCGAAGCCGTCGAACCTGCGCTTCTTGATGGCGACGTAGAGGACTCGCAGGAAGCCGACGCTGACGGCGGCGATGAGCGCGGCGTACTCGGGCACGCCCAGCGCCCTGCAGATGTAGTAGGTGGCGACGGACGGCAGCACGTCCCAGAGCAGCAGGTCCTTCATCAGAGAGTCTCCTCCAGCCAGTCACCGATACGGGCCATCGCCAGGCGTTCCGGACTGGCAGTGCGCGTCGCCGCCTTCCTCCTCGGTGAATTCGAGGAAGGTCTTCTCGCAGGTCAGGTGGTCGTAGAGCTGCTCCGGCTGGCCCTGGAAGGCGAAGTCGCCCTGGGCCGAGCAGACGAGGGTGGGGCAGGTGATCCGTTCGGCGATCCCGTCTCGCACGGTGTAGTCGAGGAGCGCGGCGGCGTACTCGCGGGGGCCGGCGGTACCTGTCACCCACATGCCATGGGTGCAGGCCCAGCGCATGGTCGGGTCGGTGGCCATCAGGTGCTCGAAGACTCCACGGACAGGCGGCGGGCGCCGGCGACGCGCGGGTCGGAGGGGGCGCCATGCAGGAAGAACTCGGCGGTCCTGTAGTAGTTCGACGCGCGCAGGAAGCCGTCCCTCCTGCTGATGGGGCGCGTGCTGTGCTCGGCCTCGGCGGCCACCCGGTCGGCGGTGGCCCGCCACTCGTCGTGCCAGCTGTCGTAGTCGCCCTCGGTGATGCGCCGCGCGGTCACGAGCACCTCGCCGAAATCGGCGCCTCCGTAGGCGATGTGGCCGAACGCGCGCAGCGTCTCGTACCAGAACGTCGCGTCGTTCTCGAAGACGAGCGGTTCCATACTGCCCCCTTAATGCGAAATCTCTCGCGATTAAGATAGGCCGACCTTCGCCCTTAACGCAAGAGACTTCGCGTTAGGATGGAGCGCATGCAGCGTCCAGGAGGTCGTTCCGCAAGAGTCCGCACGGCCGTCCATCAGGCGGTGGTCGAGTTGCTGCAGGAGGGCCTCGACGTGAGCATCGCGGAGGTCGCCGAGCGCTCCGGCGTCCACCAGGCGACGATCTACCGCCGGTGGGGCACGATCGCCGGGCTGATCAACGATGTGGTCATCGAGGTGCTGCGGCAGTCGCCGGTGCCCGACACGGGGACGCTGCGCGGTGACCTCGACGCCTACGCGGTCCAGATGGCGCGGGACCTCGCCGGGCCGTTCGGGAAGCTCTTCCTGCGAGCCGCGCTGGTGGGCTCGGAGAACGCGGAGGACCAGATCTACCTGCTGGAGCGCGGGATCCAGGTCCAGGGGATGCTCGATCGCCACGAGAACGCGCCCACACTGATCGAGCTGATGGAGATCGTGCAGGCGCCGATCTACTTCCACGCGCTGGTGTTCAACGCGCCTCTGGGGCCCGAGCAGGCCAAGTCCCTGGTGGACCGCCTGCTGTCCCTGCGCGAACCCTGACCTGAAACGGCAGCTCACGCCGTCTTGTAACCCTTTGGATGGATCTGACCAAGCAGGGGTGTAGATCGACGAAGGGAGCATTGCCGGTGCGTCGCAAACAGGCGGAGATCGCCACAGATCCCGTGGCTTTCGAAGCCTTCTACCGGCGGCACGTCGATGCGGTCACCCGTTTCCTCGCCCGCCGCGTCGACGACCCGCACACGGTCGCCGACCTGGTGGCCGAGGTGTTCATGGGGGTTCTCGACTCCGCCCACACCTACCGGCCGGGGTTGGGCAGCGAGATCGCCTGGCTCTACGGCGTGGCGCGCAACACGCTCTCCGCGGAGCGGCGGCGGCTGTTCAAACAGACGCGGCTGGCGGATCGCGTGAGCGGGCGCAGGCCGCTGGACACCGACGACGTCGCCAGGCTCGAAGAGCGGATCGACGCGGAGGGACCGGCCCGACGGGCCTTCGCCGCCATGGCCATGCTGCCCGAGGGGGAGCGTGCCGTACTCGAGCTGGTGGTCGTCGACCAGCTGACGGTCACGGAGGCGGCGGCCGCGCTCGGCATCCGCCCTGGGACCGCCAAGGTGCGGTTGCACCGGGCGCGCCGAACGCTGCGGGAGACGCCCTTCGTCATGGAAGGAACACCGGGATGAACTTCGAGGAGTACCTGCTGATGGAACTGAAAGCCGAGATCGTCGCGCGTAGGGAACGACGACGCCGTGCCGGTCGCCGCCTGCTCGCGGGGGCGGCGGTGGCCGGGCTCGCGGCGGCGGCGGCGATCGCCGTACCGCTGCTGACCGGGTCGGAGACCCGGGCGTACGCGGTGACCAGGAACGCCGACGGCACGATCAGGGTCGAGGTCAACGAGTTCAGGGACGCCGACAAACTGGAGAAGGACCTGGAGGCGATGGGCGTCGTCGCCGCGATCGACTACGTCAAGCCCGGCAAGAAGTGTCAACGGGACAGGGGCACGCCCGTCGACGGTGGCAAGGGGAAGACGTTCGAGGAGTGGCAGAAGTCGGTCTCCTACAAGGCCGCCCACCCGCGCGAGGCAGGCGTGGACATCGATCCCAAGTACGTCGCCAAGGGCAACACCCTGGTGATGGAGTTCACCGAGAACGAGGACCAGACCTCGGGACCCGAGAAGCCTCGGGCGCTGTGGCGGTTCAAGGCGATGGTCGTGACCGGCGCGGTCAAGCCGTGCGCCGCCGTCGACGATGCGACCTGGTCCGACCGCGGCGGGCCCGAAGGCCGGCCGCCGGCCGGAAGCTGATCGGCTGAGAGCGGGGGAGAGCCGGTGCACCGGCCTGACCCCCGCTGGTTCACACGGGGTCGTTGACCGGCTGGAGGACGGGGGCCTGCTCCTCGGCCTGAACGGCACCGCGGGGAAGGAACGGGCTCAGCAGCGCGGCGAGGGCGAAGACCGCGACGTTGTACCAGAGCGTGGTGGCGGCCGCGTCGGAGAAGGCGGCGGGATCCCTGGTCCCGTCCGTCATCCCGAAGAAGATCACTCCGACGAGGGCCACCCCCACCGCGCCGCCGATCTGTATCAGGGAGTTCAGCACGCCGGAGCCGGCGCCGGCGTCGTTGAGCGGAACGTCGCCAAGGACCACGTTGACCGCGATGCCGACGCACATGCCCATGCCCAGGCCCGACACGAAGAGGCAGGGCAGGATCTGCCACGAGGTCACCTCTGTGCCCGCGAGGTCGAGGACGACGGACATCGCCGCGAGGCCCACCGCCATGACGGCGGCGCCGATGCCGATGAGCCTGCGGCCGTACCGCTGGCCGTACCGGTTGGCGAGCTGGCCGGTGAAGCCGATGCCGAACGGCCAGCCCAGCGTCGTGAGCGCCAGGTGGATCGGACTCCAGCCGAGCCCGAACTGCAGGTCCCAGGTCAGCACCAGGAAGAACGACGCGACCCCGGAGAACAGGACGAACAGCAGGATGGTGCCGGCCACGAACGACCGCCGGGTGAACAGCCGCGGCGGCACCAAGGGGAAGGCGGTGCGCCGCTCGTACAGGGCGAAGACGACCAGGACGGGGACCGCCGCCGCCATCGAGACGAGTGTCCAGGTGGGCCAGCCGAGGTCGTGGCCCTGGATCAGCGGGTAGAGCAGCAGCGCTGACGCGGCGCTCACCAGCACGACGCCGACCAGGTCGAGCCGCATCACCTGGTCCGACCTGGACTCGCGGATCCACAGGAAGGCGCCGACGAGGGCGAAGAGGCCGATCGGGAGGTTGATGAAGAAGATCGCCCGCCAGCCGAGACCGAACAGGCTGTAGTCGGACAGCACCCCGCCCAGCAGCGGGCCGCTCACCTGGGCGATGCCGATCACCGCGCCGAACAGGCCGAACGCCTTCATCCGCTCCTTGCCCGGCGGGAACTGCGTCGTGATGGTCGACATGACCTGCGGCACCATGATGCCGCCGAAGGCGCCCTGGACGATCCTGGCGATCACCAGGACCTCGGCGGAGGAGGCCGCGCCCGCCAGCGCGGAGGCGAGGGTGAACCCGGCGACGCCGATGACGAAGACCCGCCGCCGTCCCGCGATGTCGCCGAGACGTCCGCCGGTGACCAGCATCAGCGCGTACGCCAGGGAGTACCCGGCGACCACCCACTGGCCTGTCGAATAGCCCGCGCCGAGATCCTGCTGGATCTTCGGCAGCGCGATGTGGACGATCGTCACGTCGACCATGTCCATGAACGTGGCCAGCATCACCACCAGCAGGGCCAGCGAGTTGCCTTTCTGGGCCGTCTTAGCTTCCATGCTGGAAGTGTCGGGGGGCCGGGCCCCGCGAACCAGTGTGGCGATCATGATCGCATCATGAACATCTCATGGTCGGGTCATTAGGGGTGATTCTCCGGCATAACGCCAGGTCAGGCGCAGAGTGGTGGCCATGGTTTCACGCAGATCAGTACTCATCTACGGAATCGCCGGGGCGCCTGCGATCGCCGCCGCCGGCGCGATGGGCGGGATGTGGGCGACCACGGCCACCCGTCGCACCGGGGAGCAGGCGGGGTTCACCAACAAGCTGGTCATCCCGCCGCTCGCCCCTTCGGACCATGACAGAGAAGGCCGCCGCGTCTTCAACCTGCGAGCGACCACGGGCACCATGCGGTTCAGGGCCGGAGCGCCGACCGAGACGTGGGGCATCAACGGCCCCTATCTCGGGCCGACGCTGCGCGCCAGGCGGGGCGAGACCGTACTCGTCAACGTGCGCAACGACCTGACCGAGGCGACGACCATGCACTGGCACGGCATGCACGTGCCGGCCGCGATGGACGGCGGCCCGCACCAGCTCATCGCCCCCGGGACGACGTGGTCGCCGAGCTGGACGATCAGGCAGCCTGCCGCAACGCTCTGGTACCACCCGCACCCGCACGGCAGGACCGCCCGCCACGTCCACCACGGGCTGGCCGGGCTGTTCATCATCGACGAGAACGAAGCCCTCGCCCTGCCGCGCCACTACGGCGTGGACGACATCCCGGTCATCGTCCAGGACAAGCGGCTCAACGACGACAACCAGCTCAACGAGGAGATCCCCACGATCGGCGGGATGGGCGTCCTGGGCGACCTCATCACCGTCAACGGGACGGTGGAGCCCTACCTCGACGTGTGGTCCAAGCGGGTACGGCTGCGCCTGCTCAACGCCTCCAACTCCCGGTTCTACAACTTCGGGATGGCCGACGATCGGTCGTTCGCGCTCGTGGGGACGGACGGCGGGCTGCTGCCCGCACCGCTCGACACGAACCGCGTCCAGCTGTCGCCGGGGGAGCGGGCCGAGATCGTCGTGAGCCTTCGCCCCGGCGAACGGTTGATGCTCCGCAGCTACCGCTCCGACCTGGGGATCAACATCGGGGACCAGCGGTACGCCGGTGGTGGCGACATTCTGGACATCCTTGAGCTGCGCGCCGCCTCGGAGCTCTTCTTCTCGCCGCCGCTACCTGCGACGCTCGCCGAGCGTCCACGGCTCGACGTGTCCGCTCCCACCGCGAGGCGGAGGTTCGAACTGCGCGATTTCAAGATCAACGGTCTGCTCATGGACCCCGGTCGCATCGACGTCGGGGTCAGGAAGAACACCACCGAGGTCTGGGAGATCGCCAACCTCGACCACATGCCGCACAACTTCCACGTGCACGACGTCCAGTTCCTGATCATGTCCGTCGACGGTGGTCCGCCACGGCCGGAGGTGAGCGGCTGGAAGGACACCCTCTACGTGAAGCCGGGGACGAGGGCGCGGATCGCGATGCGCTTCGCCGACTACACCGATCCCCAGATCCCGTACATGTACCACTGCCACATCCTCTGGCACGAGGACCAGGGCATGATGGGCCAGTTCGTCGTCCTCGGCCCCGGTGAGAAGCCCGGCATCCTGCCGATGTCCCACACGCACGGCCGGGGCGTCGCTGCACACAGGCGAGGTGCGGCCTCGAACGACCGGGGTGCGGCCTCGCATGACCGGGGTGCGGCCTCGCACGACCGAGGTCCCGCTTCGCACGGCCGGGGGCCGCGGCGGTGAAGCCCCGATCTCAGGGCTGGGGGACTTCGGCGCTGAAGCTCCGATCTCGCGGGTGGGGGACCTCGGCGGTCAGCGCGAAACGCCGGTCGTCGGTCGGTCCCGCCTCGAAGTGCCCGCCGAGCGTGGTCACCCTGGCCCTGAGATTCGCCAGCCCGCGGTCCCTGGCCTTGGGGACGGCGGAGGAGACGCCGTCGTTGGTGACGCTCAGCCGTACGACGCCGTCCTCGCAGGTGACGACGATGGCGCAGCACTCCGCCTTGCTGTGCCGCAGCACGTTGGTGACAGCCTCGCGCAGGACGGTGGCGAGCATGGCGTCGAGCGGCGCGGGCAGCGGCTGCCTCGACACGGTCGCCTCCGCGGCGACGTCGGCGGCTCGCAGGATCGACAGGGCGGACCTGACCTCGGCCTGCAGCGACAGGTCGACCTGCTCGCCGGACACCGACCGCAGGTCGGCGAGCGCTCGCCCCGCGGCCTCTGCGACCTCCCTCATCTCCGCCCGGGCCCTGTCATGATCGATGGACAGCAGGCGGGAGGCCAGCTCCGTCTTGAGGGTGATGGCCGACAGGCCGAGCCCGAGCAGGTCGTGGGTGTCCCTGGAGATGCGCCACCGCTCCAGCGCCACGGCCTGGCGCGCCAGCTCCGCGCGAGCGTCGTTCACCTGGCGGCCCACCCAGACCAGCCAGCTGAGGCCGTAGACGTTCAGACCCAAGGCCATCGGATACAGCGTGTACATCGGCACCCCTTCGAGCCCGAAGTAGTGCCATGCCAGCCCGCCGTCCAACGCCATGAGAGCGCCCACCAGGATCCGGGACACCGGCGGGGCGATGGTCAGCAACACCGTCCCCGCCAGCAACGCGATCGTCTGCAGCCACGAGTAGCCGAAGAACGGGACGAACGCCAGGGACAGCGCGGTCTGGGCCCCCAGCGACCAGCCCCATGCGCGCGGCCTCCTGCCCGGCGCGTACGCCAAGGAGTGGCGCAGCTGCAGGAAGAGGGCGGTCACGAGCAGCGGAACCGCCAGCGCGATCTTCACAGGGTCCGCGCCCAGCACCACCAGGTCCAGGACCGAGTCGATGCCGAACCCCAGGTGGTAAGCGACCATGATCACGATGGACAGGCGGTGGGCCACCCCTGGCGGCGACGCGGCGGGCGGCGGCTGCTGAGGGCCGAACTGGGATCGGGCATAGGCGAGCGCCTCGCGGGCCCTGGTCACGATCGCGGTGAGCTCGGCCGACGCCTCCTCCCGCTCCGTGCCGGCCAGCTTGGAGGCGCGACGGGCCCGCCGCGCGATCGTGGAGAGCGCATGGCCGAGCCTGCCCTGCAGCTCGCGCTCGGCGCGCAGGCGCTCGGAGTCGACCGCCGTGCGCGCCAGGTCCGTTCGCGTGTCGTGCAGGATGATCGCGTGATCGACCAGGCGCGCCATGCCGTAGATCGCCACGACGCCGGAGAACATGCTCAACGTTCGCCACGCGCCGAGATACCAGAACTGAGGGTGGACGATCTGGACGACACCCACCGCGCCGATGAGAGCCACGTACAGCAGCCAGGCGGCCCGCCCTGGCACCAGCAGCAGCACGCACGCTCCCAGCCAGCTGTGCCCCGGCATCCCCGGCGAATCGACGACGAGCGAAGGGACGAAGGCCACCAGCCCCTGCGCTGTCAGCGTCCACACCCACCACCTCGGGCGCTCGCCCGCCCTGCCCTTCAGCACATGACGCAGGGTGAGCGCGAACGACACCGGCAGCAGCCCCGCCACCAGCCACCGCTCGGCCGGCCTGTCCAGCGTGACGAGCGCCGTGTACTGGTAGATCAGTGTGAGCCAGAGGGTGACGTTCAGGAGCCGGCGAGCGCGTCCGAGATCGGCGCCCGCGTCCGGCGTCACAGCCACCCGGCGTCGTGCGCGATCCGGACCGCGTCGACGCGGCTGCGTGCGTTGAGCTTCGTGACGATCGTCGTCAGATGGTTGCGTACGGTTCCCACCGACAGGAAGAGCCGGGCGGCGATCTCGGCCACGTCACCGCCCTCCGCGGTCAGGCGTAAGACGTCGATCTCGCGGGCGGTGAGCGGGCTGTCGTCCTTGCGCAAGGCCAGCATGGCGAGCTCCGGGTCCACCACGAGGTCGCCGGCCGCCACCCTGCGGACCGCTTCGGCGAGCTGGGCGGGCGGTGCGTCCTTCAACATGAAACCCGACGTGTGCGCGGCCACGGCGCGGCGCAGGTTCCCCGGCCTGAACAGGCCCGTCAGGATCAGCGTCCTGCACTCGGGCAGGAGCCGGTGCAGCTCCGCCGCGGCGGCGAGCCCGTCCATGACCGGCAGGTAGACGTCGATCACCGCGACGTCGGGGCGGTGCGCCATCGCGGTGGGCACGACGGCGTCGCCCGTATGGACCTCGGCGACCACCTCGATGTCGGGCTCGAGGTTGAGAAGCGCCACGAGAGCGCCCCTGACCAGGTGCATGTCCTCGGCGAGAAGAACGCGGATCATCGGGACGCGCGCGGTGGCGAGCAGGTGAGCGACCGGCCGGCGTACCCGAAGGATGGGGGCGTAGTGGACATCGAGCGCTCCTTTCCACGCTGAGCGACAGAATAGGGAATTCTCCCTCAAACGTGATGCGAAAACCGGCCCCTTGTCCGCGCCTGGACCGGTTCCTCAGTCCCCGCCGACCCGCTAGCAGAACGCGCTGTCGAACGCCGCGAGCAGGTGAGCGTTCTTGGCAGGGGTGTCGGCCGCGCCCGTGACGTAGACGGTGGCCGCCCGGCCTGCGCGGTCACGTCCGCTGAGCACGCTCACCCCAGGCAGTCCCCCGTCGTGCATCCAGACCGTCCCGCCGCAGCTCGTGGCCACCCTCGCGACCCCCAGGCCGTAGTGCCCGTACGGCGCGTCCGCCGGCACCGTCCCGCTCGCCATCGTCTTCAGCGTCGAGGAGGGCAGCCGCTGCCAGAACGCGTTGAGATCCGCGGGCGTCGAGACCAGGCCGCCCGCGGCCCCGAAGGCGTGGCCCGGCATCTCGGTGATGTCGGCGACGCCGCCCTTGGGGTCGGCAGGGCTCACGCCGTAGTTGCGGGCGTGCTCGCCGCGGATCGCCATCTCGCCCTCGGCCGGCCAGTAGGTCCGCTTCAGGCCGTAGGGCCGGAGGATCCGCGACTCGACGACCTTCCTGAAGTCATCGCCCAGGAGCATCCCCGCCACGAGGTAGTTGGTGTTGGAGTAGGACCACTTCTCGCCCGGCTCCCCGATCGGCTTCTTGGCGAGGGCCGGCTTCAGCTGCTCCTCCGGCGTGCCGGGCTTCGCCCAGTCGATCGTGTCGAGATATTCGGGCAGGCCGCTGGTGTGCTGCAGCAGCTGCCGTACGGTCACCTGCCGCCCGTCGAGCAGGCCTGGCAGATAGGTCTCCACCTTCTCGTCGAGGTCGAGCTTCCCCCGCGCCACCTGGTCGAGCACCGCCGCGGCGACCACCGGCTTGGTCATGCTGGCCGCGCGCATCCGGGCGTCGCCGCCCACCATCGGCCTGCCCGTCCCCCGCGCCGCCGTGCCCGAGGTGTACGTCCTCGACCTGCCCCTCGCGTCCCGCACCTGCAGCACGGCGCCCGCGAACCCGTCCGCCATGGTCAGCCTGTCGAGGTGCTCCTGAACGGAGGGCTTGGAGGTGGCGGCTGCGGCGGCGGGCAGGGCGACCGTGCCCGCGACGACGACGGCCGCGGTGGCGGCGGCGAGCAACCTGGTGACAAGGGAGATCTTCTTCATGCCGAGAACCCTCTCGCGATCACCGCCGCGGCACAGTCATGCGACCACCCCCTGCGGGGTAGGGCTGACCCCCCTATCGCGGGAACCGTCCGGGCGCGGAGCGCGTCAAGCAAGGGGAGGGCCAGACCGTCAGAGCTGTTCCATCCTCAGCCAGGCGCGTGAGGGCAGGGGGTGGCCGAAGAGGCGGGCGGCGTTGCCGTACGCGACCCTGGCGATGTCGGCGGGTGGCAGCGTGCCCAGGTTGCGGGCGACCGCCTTCTGAGTGTCGGGCCAGGTCGAGTCGGAGTGAGGGTAGCCGCTCTCCAGCAGCACGTGGTCGAGGCCGACGGCCAGCCGTACCCCTGAGAGGGCGTGGTCGTCGAGCGTGCCGAAGAAGAAGTTGCGCCGCAGGACCTCGCTGGGCTTCAGCCCGCCCTCCCACAGCGCCTCGGTGCCGACCGGGTGGTCGAGGGCGTAGTCGGCGCGTTCGGCGAGCATGGGCAGCCAGCCGACCGCGCCTTCGACGATGAGGATGCGCAGGTTGGGGAAGCGCAGCGGGACGCCCGACCACAGCCAGTCGGCGCAGGCGAACATGGCGCTGGCGGGCATGAGCGTGGTGATCGCCTCGATGGGCGTGTCGGGCGAGGGCACAGGCGACCAGGAGGAGGCGCCGGTGTGCAGGCAGACCACGGTGCCGGTCTCCTCGCACGCGGCGAAGAACGGGTCCCAGTGGCGGGTGTGGATCGAGGGCAGCCGCAGCCTGGTCGGGAACTCGGGGAAGACGACGGCCTTGAAGCCGCGGGCGGCGTTGGCGCGGATCTCCTTGGCGGCCGTCTCGGGGTCGGGCAGCCACGGCAGTTGCAGGCCGATCATGCGCTCGGGGTAGGTGCCGGCCCAGACGTCGATGTGCCAGTCGTTCCACGCCTTGACCAGGGCGAGGCCGAGCTCCTGGTCGCGGGTCCTGGCGAACGGCATGCCCGACTGCCCGGCGAGCATGCCGGGGAAGCAGAGCGCGGCCCAGATGCCGGCGACGTCCATGTCCTGGACGCGGGCTTCGATGTCGTAGCAGCCGGGACGCATGTCGTCGAACCTGACGGGGTCGAGCGTCCACTGCTCGCGGGGCAGGCCGGCGCCGACGTCGAGCCCGGCGCACGGGTAGGTGGCCCCGCCGTACCGCCAGACCTGGTGACCAGCCTCGGTTTCGACCACCTTGGGTGCCAAGTCCGCATATTTCGCTGCGACTCGGTCCTCGAAAAGGTCAGGAGGCTCGATCAGGTGATCATCGGCGGAGATGATCACGTAGTCGCGCCGCCTCGGCTCGGGGTCGGGAAGGAGCGGCGTAGTCACGCAGGCAACGGTACGACGTGCGCATCACGTCGAACAAGCTGGCCGGTCACCTGTTGGTATCGGGGCCCTCACCCGGGATCACTGGGAAGGCCGGTGATCCCGGGCGCGAGCTCACCCGATGAGGGTGCCGTGGGCGAACCCTCCGGCGTACTACCCAGCAGTACGGCATGCAGTCGCTCGATCGTGGATTGATCGACATCGAGCACGTCAGCGCAGTAGTCCTCGACGGAGCCGTGGCGCGCGGCCAGATCGTGGAGGAAGAACCGCATCGCCTCGGCGGGCGCCTGACCGAAGCCGGGCCACATCGGGGCATCGGGGAACCTGGACTTCCAGTCGGCGACGAAGCGCTCGGTGGCCAGGCCGGTCAGCGCATAGTCGGCGACGATGTCGTCGTCGGCGACGCCGACGAGGGACAGGACCAGCGCGGTGAGGATGCCGGTGCGGTCCTTGCCCGCCGCGCAGTGCACGACGACGGGGGAGTTGTCGGCGTCGGCGACGGTCTCGACGGCGAACTTGAGCCGGTCGACGCCGTCCTCGCTGACCTCGAGGTAGCGGTCGGCGAGGAACCTGCCGACGCCCATGGCCGGGTCGAAGGTGGTGAAGTCCCACGGCCGGCCCTCGATCGGCAGGTTGTGGTAGGTGAGTCCGTCGGACTCGGGGACACGGCCCGAGCGCTCGACCTCGAAGGGGTGGCGCAGGTCGATCACCGTGCGTACGGCGAGCGCGTGGAACCTGGCGAGATCCTCACCCGTTAGCCAACCGAGTGAGTCCGCACGGTAGAAGCGTTTCCACCGCACGACCTGTCCTCCACGGGTGACATATCCACCGATGTCGCGAAAGTTGTGGAGCCGCAGGAATTCCAGGTGACGCGTCACGCCCTTACCTTACGTTGGGAGACATGGAGGGCCACTTAGCGGTCAAGACGTCATGGCGGGTCATCGGCCTGGTCGCCAGGCTCCTGCTCCTGGTCACGCTGTTGTGGGGGGCCTGCCTGGTCGCGTTGAGCACCCGCACCACCGAAGGCACCCCTGAGGAGCTCAGGGCGGCGCTGCGGGGGCGCGACACCGTGGTGCTGGTCGCGGCCTCGGGGGAGCTGAGCTGGTCGCGGACGCCCACCGGATGGCGGCGGCTGGCCACGACAGGTCCCGGCGAGTGGGCCGCCGAGCTGGACGCCGCCGAGACGCGCGGGGTCACGGTCGTCCGCAAGGACAGGGACAGCTGGCCGCCCGAGTGGTTCGAGGAGGTTCCGTCCCGCTACGGCCTGCTGGTGCCGGCGGCCTGGTTCATCACCTTGCTGGCGATGCTTTCGAGGTCCAGACCGCGCTACGCCTCCCGCCTCGGCTGGTTCTGGTTGTTCCTCATCGGCGGCCTGGGCGCCCCGGTCTACCTGCTCATGGAGCCGCAGCCGATCTGGATGGCGCTGGACGACCCGTTGCCGCCCAGGGCCTCACGGCTCGACGGACTCGGCGGATGTCTGGCGTCCTTCGTGCTGGCCGTCGTCAGCGGCCTCGCCGTCCTCGGTCTCGCGGCGCTGTTCGGCTGACCTGTCCTTCACCTCGCGCCGGATCATCATCAACCATCCGCCGATGGCCACGCCGATGAACAGCCACCACTGCACGCCGTACGCGAAGTTGAGCCCGCCGCCCGCGCCCACGTCGGGCGGCGGCACCGGCTCCGGCGCGGGCGAGCTCGGCGGCTGCTGCTCGGTCAGCGACACGTACCCGCCCACCAGCCGGTACGGCAGGCCCTTCCCGATGGCGTCGCTGTTGATGAGCAGCACCTGCCCCGGGGGAAGCGCCCCACGGTTCCTGATGCCGCTCGACGCCTCGGTCTCGCTGGGACGTAGCCTTCCGGTGACAGTTACCTGACCCGAAGGGGCGGGCGGCACCTCGGGCAGCGCGTCGGCGGTCGCGCCCGCCTTCACCCAGCCCCTGTTGACCAGGACCGCCTGGCCCTGCCCCGTGACGAGCGGGGTCAGGACGTAGAAGCCGAGCTGGGTGTTCTGCGTCCGCCTGCGGACCAGGAGCGCGTGGGCGGGGTCGTAGGCGCCCCGGACGGTGACGGCCCGGTAGCGGCTGCTCTCGTCGACGGGCTCTCCCGGGGCGGCGAGCTCGGCGATGGGCACGGGCTTGGCCTCGAGGTTCCTGGTGACGACGTCGCTGTTGGACGAGCGCTCCTCGTACCGGCCGAACTGCCATTGGCCCAGGAAGACGAAGGCGGGAATGACCAGCAGCACCACGACGTGGAGCGCCAGCCACCTGGGCGTGAGCAGGAACCGGTACACGTCTTTAGGTTAGGCACTGCCCGCACCGGTCCCGCACCGAACCCGGGACAGGTCGCCTGGTCATCGTCTACGGTCGGGATTTGTCGCCCTTTCCCTCCAGGAGCTGCACACCTCCATGACCCTCCTCGCCGCGCCCCCCGCGGTCGTCATGCCGCGCATGTCGGCGATCCTCCGCCACGCCGCTCCGCGCGTCCTCGAAGCCATGATCATGCCGGTGGCCACCTTCTACCTCGGCATGATCGTCGCCGGGATCCCCGGCGGGCTCACGGCCGCGGTCGCGTGGGTCTACGGCGGCGCGGGGTGGCGGTTGTGGCGGCGGACGGAGGTGCCTGGATCGCTGCTCCTGGCCGCGGTGACGATCACCGTGCGGGTGGTGCTGGCGGTGGCGTTCGACGATCCGAGGTGGTTCTTCCTCATCCCCACCATGGGCATCTTCTGCGCGAGCGCGGCCTTCCTGTGCACCGTCAGGACGCGCAGGCCCATGGCGCAGCGGGTCACCGTCGACCTGGTCCCGATGCCGGAGCACGTCGAGTCGCATCCGCTGATGCGGCGGTTCTTCGTCCGGCAGTCGCTCGTCTGGGGGTGCGCGCAGCTCGTCAACGGCGCCTTCACCCTGTGGATGCTCCTCCACGAGGCACTGGCGACCTTCCTGCTGGTCCGCACCGCCGCGGTCGCCGTCCTGCTGGGCGGTACGGCGCTCGCCTCGGTGCTCGACTTCCGCAGGACCCTAGGCGCTCTTCAGCTTCGCGCCTGAGCCCTCCACCGCCGTCACCTCGCGGGGCCCGGCCACCTCGTGCCCGTCCGCGCACCTGAAGTGCTGTTCGAGCGCGGCCCCGCAGCCCCGATGGGTGAGCATCACGGGCGGCCCTTCCTCGTCGGCCATGTACGTGTCGCCCCAGTGCATCAGCGCCACCAGGATCGGATAGAGGTCGAGGCCCTTCTGGGTGAGGCGGTACTCGTCGCGCTGGCGCTGCCCCGGTTCCCTGTAGGGCTCCTTGCGCAGCAGCCCCTCGTCCACGAGCCGGTTCAGTCGCGCGCTCAGCACCTGTCGCGGCGCGCCGGTGATCGCCTGCATGTCGGCGAAGCGCCGCACACCGCTGAACGCCTCGCGTAGCACCAGGAAGGTCCACTTCTCCCCGACGACGTCCAGGGTCCGCTCGATCGAGCAGTTGTCCACCCGGAAAGGCACGTTCATAGGTGAAGGGTACTTCGAGAAACATCTGAGTCCAATTGACAGACTCAGCTAGTGGCGGAATGCTGAGTCTATGATGGGAACTCAGATCCGTCCCGCCGGGCCGTGCGACGAGGAACGGATCAGGCGCTTCCTGGTAGGTCTGTCGCTCCACACGCAGACCCTCCGGTTCTTCAGCGGGATCCCGTCGCCCAGGGCCGGCCTGATCAGGACGCTGCTGGCGATCGACGGCCAGCGCGACGCGATCGTCGCCGAGCGCGACGGCGAGATCATCGGCCACGCGATGAGCTACCGGGGCGGCGCCACCGACGTGGAGATCGCGATCGTGGTCACCGACGACTGGCAGGGCCGCGGCCTCGGCAGGAGGCTGATCGGCGTGCTGCTCGGCAGGGCGGCCGGCCGGGGCGCGACCACGGTCGGCATGGACGTCCTGGGCGACAACAGGCGGGTTCTGCGGATCATCAGGAGGATGTGGCCCGACGCCACGATGAAAGTCTCTTCCGGATCTGTCGAAGTGACCGCTATGATCCAATCGGCCGTGGTATTTGCGGAACAAGGTTCTGGTGGACCACCATTGACCTTATGAAGACGCATGTGAGTGGCGCCAAGAACGGACGCGACGGCCGTACCCGCATCATCGAGGGCGCCCTTCGCCGCTTCAGTCAGGACGGGGTCTCTGCCACCACCCTGGCCAGCCTCCGCGAGGAGAGCGGCGTCAGCGTCGGCAGTTTCTACCACCACTTCGCCAGCAAGGAACACGTCTTCGGCGTGCTCTACGCGGAGATCCTCACCGCCTACCAGCAGGCGTTCGTCGCCGAGCTGGTCAGCCACGAGGACGCCCGCGCGGGCATCGAGGCGGTCGTCGCCTTCCACATGAGCTGGGCGTGCGAGCACCCCGAGCGTGCCAGGATCCTCGTCAGCGAGCGCCCGCCGCGCAAGAACGAGCCGGGCGGCCCCGAGGCCGCCGAGGCGCGCCGCGCCTTCTTCCGCCAGGTCGCCGACTGGTGGCGCCCCCACATGAAGAACGGCCTGCTCCAGCCGGTCGCCCCGACCATGTGCTACGTGCTGTGGCTCGGCCCCGCGCAGGAGATGTGCCGCCTGTGGTTCGCGGGAGCCCACACGCCCACCGACGACGAGATCAAGGGGCTCGGCCAGGCCGCCTGGCAGAGCCTGCGGCAGAGCGACAGGGAGCAATGATCCAAGCACCCTGTGTGGTGTTATTGTCGCGATTGTGAGACGACCGCGCGCGCTCCTCTTGACCGGCTTGCCGGAGCACGCCCTCGCGCGGCTCCGCGAGGTGGCCGACGTCGTCGAGGTGGCCGAGCGGCCCCCTCTCGGATTCTCCGACGACGAACTGGCCGACCTCCTCATCGAGACGGGTGCCAGCGTGCTCGTCACCGACCACGACCAGGTCCGCACGTCGGTCCTTGACCTTCCTCTGGACGTCGTGGCCTGCACCGGCGCCCTCACCACCATCGACCTGGACCTGGCGGCCGAGCGCGGGGTGACCGTGCTCAACGACGGCGCACAGGACGTCGACGCGGTCGCCGAACTCACGCTGGCGCTGCTGTTCGCGGTCAGCAGGCACATCGTCGCCGCCGACCGCGAGGTACGGCGGGGCAGGGGCAGCCGCGAGCACGTGCCCGCCACCGACCGCTACCGGGGTTCGAGGCTGTCGGGCCGTACGTTCGGCATCGTGGGGCTGGGCAGGGTGGGCAAGGCCGTGCAGTGGCGGGCGGAGGGGCTCGGCATGCGGGTGATCGCCTGCGACCCCTACGTCTCCGAGGCCACCCACACCCTGCCCGAGCTGCTCGCCGAGGCGGACGTGGTCTCCGTGCACGTGCCGCTGACCGCCGAGACGCGAGGACTCATCGGCGGGACCGAGCTGGGATGCATGCGGGAGGGCGCGATCTACCTCAACACCTCGCGCGGCGCTCTGCATGACCTGACCGCCCTGGTCGAGGCGCTGCGCTGGGGGCGGCTCGGCGGGGCGGGACTCGACCATTTCGAGGGCGAGTGGCTCGACCGCTCGCACCCGCTGACCAGGCTGCCGAACGTGGTGCTCACCCCGCGCCTCGGCCAGGCCACGGGGGAGACGGCCGAGGAGCGAGCGGAGTCGATCGTGGAGGACATCGTCAGGCTGGTGCGCGGCGAGCGGCCCGCGCACGCCTGCACGCCGGTCGATGCGCGGATCATCGCATAGGAACGTGCCAGTGGCGTCTGTCCAGGGAGATGTCGAGTGCCACCTCGTGGCGGTGGCGGCGTAACCCGGGGACGCGGACCCGGTCGTGGACGTCGAAACGGCCGTGCCTGGCCGCGCCGAAGCAGAGCTCCCCCGTGAAGACGCGCAGGTCATCGCGGTTGCCGCAGGTCGGGCATGTCCAGGTGACGCGGTCGAGACCGCGGTCGTAGTCGGAGCAGGCGCTGAAGTACTCCTCTGGCTTGAACCGGGACTCACAGGCGAGGCAGGGAAGCAGCATCGGTTCCGTTCCTCTTCGGGCAGTGGTGGGGCAGAAGGAGTATGGCAGACGTAACTGTACGATTACCGTGAGTTTCGGATCTAGGATGGGCGGGTGGAACGACTGCGCGACCATCTCCTGGAGACCGGCTACACGATCGACGGCGTTCGCGACCGGCTCGGTGACATGGCGGCCTCGGCGCTGGCCAGAGAGGAGCTGGTCCCGGCCCTGCGGGCGACAGGAAGCGGCGACCCGCTCGACGCGATGATCCGCCTGTGGTGGCTCGGCGTTCCCGTCGAGGCGGCCGCGCTGCCCTTCGAGGTGATGGAGTCGGGTCTGGTCGAGTTCGACGGCGACAGCGTCCGCGCCACCGTCCACCTGCAGCCGTGGGACGAGCACGGCTACGTCGTCTCCGACCGCAAGGTCCGCCCAGGCGATCCCGCGCTGCGTCCCGACCACGTCGTCGGCGCCGGTGGCGCGTCGGCCAACCTCGCCCAGCTCGTCACCCGCAGGCCTGTCGAGCGCGCGCTCGACCTGGGCACCGGCTGCGGCGTCCAGGTGCTGCACCTGGCCGAGCGCGCCTCCAGCATCGTCGCCACCGACCTCAACCCGCGCGCGGTGGAGCTGGCCCGCCTGAGCTGGCGGCTGTCCGGCATCGCCGGCGTCGACGCCCGCGTCGGCTCCATGTTCGAGCCCGTCGAGGGCGAGCTGTTCGATCTCGTGGTCTCCAACCCGCCCTTCGTGATCTCACCCGGCGGGAGGCTGACCTACAGGGAGACCGGCGCCGAGGGCGACGACTTCTGCCGCGATCTCGTCCTGCGGGCCCCTCACCACCTCGCTCAGGACGGCCACGCCCAGTTCCTGGCCAACTGGTTGCACGTCGAGGGCGAGGACTGGCGCGACCGCGTGGGCGGCTGGGTCGGCGAGACCGGTTGCGACGGCTGGGTGGTCGAGCGCGACGTGCAGGACCCGGCCGAGTACGTCGAGCTGTGGCTGCGCGACGCGGCCGTGCAGGGCACCCCCGCCTACGCCGGCCGCTACGACGAATGGCTGTCGTGGTTCGAGGCCAACAAGGTGGAGGGCGTCGGCTTCGGCTGGATCACGCTGCGCAACTCGGGCGCCCTCGACCCCGTCGTCAGGGTGGAGCGGCTGACCCACCAGGTCTCCCTGCCCGTCGGCGACTACGTCGAGGAGGTCCTCGACTCGATCGCCGCCGCCCACAGGATCCGCGACCTGGACACGGCGAGGCTGCGGGTGGCCGAGGGCCTCCTCGACGAGCGCATCGGCGCTCCAGGCGCCGAGGACCCTTCGCGGATCGTGCTGCGCCAGACCCGTGGCCTGCTCCGCAGCACCGACGTCGGCACGGTGGAGGCGGCGCTGGCCGGGGTCTGCGACGGAGAGCTGGCCCTCGGCCCGCTGCTGAACGTGATCGCCGAGCTGGTGGGCGACGGCGAGCAGCTGCTCGCCGACACCCTGCGCCCGCTGATCGCCGAGGGCTACTTCCACCTGTAGGCGGCGGTCAGCCGTCGATCACGCCGAGGTCCAGCTTGGCCAGGCGCTCGGGGTCGGAGACGGAGTACATCTCGACGATCCGCCCGTCCACGACCGTGAAGCCCATGACCGAGAACGGCTTGCCGTTCACCATGGAGACCAGGCCCGCGATGCCGTTCACCAGCACGGGACGCGCGCCCGTCGCGACGCGCGCGAACCTCGTCGCCTGCTTGGCCACCGCCGCGGCGCCGCGCAGCGTCGACACGCCCGCCATGCTCACCGAGCGCAGCACGATGTCGGGGTCGAGCACGGAGACGAGCGCCTCGAAGTCGCCACCGCGGGCGGCGGCGAGGAAAGCGTCGACGACCTTCCGCTGCCTGCTCACATCGGTGTCGGGCGCGGGCGCGGCCCCCTGCACCCTGCGACGGGCCCTGCTGGCCAGCTGCCGCGTGGTGGCGGTCGAGCGCTCCACGATCGGCGCGATCTCCTCGAACGGCACGGCGAACAGGTCGTGCAGCACGAAGGCCAGCCGCTCGGCGGGAGCCAGCGTGTCGAGCACGACGAGCATGGCGAGACCGACCGAGTCGGCCAGCATCGCCTCATGCTCGGGATCGCTGCCGTCCTCGCTGGTCACGACGGGGTCGGGGAAGTGCTCGCCGGCCGGCTCCTCCCGCCGCTCGCGCGCCCGCAGCATGTCCAGGCACACCCGCGCGACGACCGTCGTCAGCCAGCCGCCGAGATTGCCGACCTCGCTCACGTCGGTACGGCTGAGCCTGAGCCACGCTTCCTGGACGGCGTCGTCGGCCTCGCTCAGCGAGCCCAGCATCCGGTAGGCCACCGCTTTCAGATGGGCGCGGTGTTCCTCGAATCGCTCTGCCAGCTGCTCGTATGGGTCCATCCGCCACATTCCTTCTTCACGGTTCGTCATGCCGGTGACGAACGATCCCGTGAAGGACAGCCAATCATGCGACCCTCGCGGCCTCTTCGCCCGCTGCCCGCGTGGTGAGCCGGTTGATCGGGCGTTGATTGGTTTGCATGCGCGACCCCGCACCCTCGGAGCGTGGACACACCCCGGGGGGTTCGCAAGAAACGGGGTGTGTCGCCCGACCGGCCGTCATCGTGAGGCGGCTAGCTGTCACGTGGAGCATCCGGATAACCGGGCCCCCTAGCGAAACGTGACGGTCAGACGGCCGGTCGGGCCCACACACACCGCACCCGAAAAGAGACCGGCCTTGATCAACCATGTGTGGATGACCCGTCTGGACGACGAACTGTACTTAGGACTCGACGACGGAGGCGACGCCGACACCGGCGAGGAGGGCCTTGAGGTCACCCGCCTCGGGAGCCCCGAGCCTGGTGAAGATGTCGAAGGCCTGACGTAGGCAGTCGACGCTCCCGGAGGCGTTGCCCATGCCGTGCAGCGCCTTGCCCAGCACCGCGAGCGAGAGCCCCTCACCGTACGGGTGGCCGATCTCGCGGCTGACCGCCAGCGCCTGCTCCGCGTGACGCACCGCGTCGGAGAAACGCTCGGCGGCGATGAACGTCTCCGCCAGCCTGGCGCACACCCGCTGCTCCCACACCCGCTGCTTGCTGGCCCTGAAGAAGGCCAGGCACTCGGCGTGGTGGTGGACGGCCTCGTTGAGGCGTCCGACGCGGGACAGCACGATGCCGAGGTGGTAGCGGGCGCGGGCGGTGCCCGCTCCGCTGCCGATCTCGGTGAAGATGGCCAGCCCCTTCTCGGCCGCGACGATCGCGTCGTCGGGGTTGCCGAGGCCGAGGTGGTCGCGGGCGGAGTAGCTGAGCACCAGCGCCTCTCCGGCCTGCACGCCGTTCTCCCTGTAGAACGTCGTGGCCGACTCGAACCAGCCGAGCGCCTCGTGGTGCAGGCGCAGGCGGCCCGAGACGACGGCCAGGGCGTTGAGCACCTCGCCCATGACGATGCGCTCGTTGCGGGCGGTCGACAGGTCGAGCACGAGCCGGAACTGCTCCTTCGACTCGGGCAGCCGGTTGGCGCCGAACAGCACGCGGCCGAGGCCGTAACGGGCGCGCAGCTCGCTCGCCTGGTCGCCGATCTTCCGTGCGGTGGCCAGCACGGCCCTGGTCGCCAGGTCGAACTCGCGGGCGTGCGTCCCGGCCTCCAGCAGCGGCTCCATGGCGACGATGAGGTCGGCCGCGGGCAGCAGCTGCTCGGCGGTGCGGCAGGATTCGGCGGCCTGGCCGATCACCGCGAACAGCGCGTCGCCCTCGGCGATGAGCCAGGCGACGGCGTCGTCGGCCGAGGCGAACGTGCGCCCGCTGCCCACCACGACGATGTTGTCGGGGATCATGCTGCCTTCGTAGGCGAGCCGGTGCGCCGACTGGGCCGAGGCCAGGTAGAAGCCGAGGAGCCTGCGCAGGGCCAGCGTCCTGGCCTGCGGGCGCTCGGTCCGTTCGAGGATGCGCCGGGCGAAGAGCTTGAGCAGGTCGTGGAAGCGGTAGCGGCCCGGGGCGGGCGCCTCCAGGAGGCTGGCGTCCACCAGCGACTCCAGCAGGTCCTCCGCCTCCAGCGTCGGCGACGACAGGACGGCCGCCGCCGCGCCGACCGAGATGTCGGGGCCGTTCGGCAGGCTCAGCAGCCTGAACGCCCTCGCCTGGGCGGCGTCGAGCTGGCCGTACCCGAGGGCGAAGGTGGCCTCCACCGCCAGGTCGCCGACGCGCAGCTCGTCGAGGCGGCGCTGCTCGTCGGCCAGGCGGGGCACCAGCGAGGCGACGGTCCACGAGGGCCGCGCGGCCAGCCGTGCCGCCACGATCCGTACGGCCAGCGGCAGGAACCCGCACGCCGCCACCACGTCCATCGCCGCGCCGCGCTCGGCGGACACCCGCTCGGGCCCCGCGATGGCGGTGAACAGCGACAGCGCCTCGTCGGGCTCCATCACGTCGAGGTCGATCAGCTTGGCCGACGGCAGGTCGGCCAGCTTCACCCTGCTGGTGACGATCGCCGCGCAGCCGGGCGAGCCGGGCAGCAGCTGGCTGACCTGACGGGTGTCGCGCGCGTTGTCCAGCAGCACCAGGATGCGCCGGTCGGCCAGCAGCGACCGGTAGAGCGCGGCCCGCTCGGACAGTCCCTCGGGGATGACGTCAGGGGGGATGCCGAGCGCGCGCAGGAACGCTCCCAACGCCGATTCGGGGGCGGTGGCCTCGTCGGTGAAGCCGCGCAGGTCGGCGTAGAGCTGCCCGTCGGGGAACAGGTCGTCGCAGGCGTGCGCCACGTGGACGGCGAGCGTGGTCTTGCCGACGCCGCCGATGCCGCAGATGGCCGCGACGGGCACGCCCTCGGCCGCGGTCTTGGCCGACAGCAGCGTGCGCAGCCTGGCGACCAGCGGGCGGCGGCCGGTGAAGTCGCTGACGGCGGCGGGCAGCTGCGCCGGGCGCGGGAGTTCGTGCTCGTCGGCGGCGCTCGCGGATCCTTCGGCGACGGGCTCGGGGGCCGGACTGGGCGGCGCCATCAAGCTGGGGTCGGCGGCGAGGATCTTGTGGTGCAGCGCGGTCAGCTCGGGTCCCGGCTCGATGCCCAGCTCCTCGATGAGCGCCTCGCGGGTGTCGGTGAAGACCGCCAGTGCCTCGCCCTGCCGTCCGCAGCGGTAGTAGGCCAGCATGAGCTGGGCGCGCAGCCGCTCGCGCAGCGGGTGGTCGGCGGTGAGCGCGATCAGCTCGGAGACGATCGTGGCGTGGCTGCCGAGCTCCAGGTCGAGGTCCATGAGCTGTTCGAGGGCCGTGATGCGGCGCTCGACCAGCCGGTCGCGCTGGTGCTCGGCGAAGGGGCCGACCGCGCCGGCCAGCGGCTCGCCCTCCCACAGCGCGAGCGCGGCGCGCAGGCTCTCGGCGGCCTCGCCGGCGCCGCCCTTCTTGCGCAGCGCCTCGGCCTCCTGGACCCCGCGCTCGAAGAGGGTCAAGTCGAGGGAGCCTGCGCGCAGGGCGTAGCCCTTGCCGACGGAGGTGAGCAGTTCGGGGCGCGAGCGGGGCGAGCGGTCGGGCTCCAGCACCGTGCGCAGCCGCGAGACGTAGGTGCGCAGCGCGCCGAGCGCTCTCGGCGGGGCTTCCTCTCCCCATACCGCGTCGATCATTTCGGTAGGCGTGATCGCGCGGCCTTCCCTGAGGAGGAGCATCGCGAGGATCGAACGCTGAAGTGGTGTTCCCAGATCGAGTTCGTCACCATCGCGCCACGCGCGGACGGGACCGAGCACGGCGAACCGCAGCCCCTCACCAGCCATGCTCACAGTCTCCAACGCAATGGAACATTTTGCTACCAAATACTAGGTGCCCAGAGGTGGCCATTTCGTTGATTGCGCTTTGATCCGGCGTTAAGCAGCGCGGAGCATGCTGAATCTCACAAGGGCATGGCCCAGTTCAACGGGGGCGGTCATGCCTTTCCGGCCGAAAAGAACACCAGGCCCTGCCCGACATAGCGGGCAGGGCCTTCGTGTCCGGATTTTTCGTAGGAACGTGCTTAGGCGGCTTCGACGAGACCGAGTCTCTGAGCCATCCGTTCTCGAACCATCGGCCATTCCGAGCCCAGGATCGAGTAGTACGCGGTATCTCGGACCGTATCGTCGGCGCCTCGGCTGTCTGCCCGTCGCACACCGTCCAGGTGCGCGCCGAGAGCCTCGATGGCGGCCCGGGATCGCGTATTACGTACATCTGCTTTGAGGGTGATGCGGTGGACGCCCCACGTGTCGAAGGCCAGGGAGAGCATCAGGAACTTGCTCTCCCTGTTCACACCCGTGCCCTGCGCCGAAGCGGAGAGCCAGGTGTAGCCGATGTCGGCCACGGAAGGGATCTCGCCCACCACGCCACGTGTGCCCGGAGGCCAGGGCATGGGGCCCTGCCAGTACTCCAGGTGCATGAGACGGGTGGCACCGACGACGCGGTCGGTGTGAAGCCACCGGATGGCGAAAGGCATCGTCCGGCCTTCCGCCTGCTCAGCCATAGCGGCCTCCACGTAGGAGACCATCTCTTCCCGCCCAACGGGAACACGAGTGAAGGCATACGTGGAGCGGTCTTCACTCGCCGCGGCGACGAGGTCATCGACCGCCGCGAGGCTGAGAGGTTCCAGGCGCACGAAGCGCCCGGACAGGGTGACAAAAGCGGGCATGAGCACATGATGGGGCTTGCACGCGGCGGGAGATACCAGGACTCACGCGCTATCTTTTGCAGGTTTCTGCAATGGCTACGTTTTCCCAGGTCAACAGGGTGATCGTGGGGCTTCGCGAGGGGGTCGCGGGACAAAGTTTGCCAAACCGATGCCTAGCTGTGCACGGGCGTTGCGACCAGGGCGCGGCGCGGGGTTCTCCCTGCCGTTTTCCGCTGGACGGACAGGTCGTGCAAACCCCTCGAAAGGTGCTCCATGTTGGCCGCGATCCACGGCAGCGCAAGGGGGTCGGAGGAGGTCAGCGCGGCCAGGCGCTCCTCCTGGCTCTCGCCGTACATGAGGCTGGTGGCCACCCGCACCCTGGCGGCCGACGGGTCGTCGCCGAAGGCGTGTCCCGGCAGGACGCCGATGCCGTGGTCCTCGATCAGCAGCTTGGTGACTTCCGCCGAGCCGCCGGCCCCCAGGTAGCCGAGGTCGGGGTAGAGGTAGAAGCCGCCCTGCGGGGCGGGGACGCTGGCGCCTGCCTCGACGAACGCGGCGTGGACCGCGTTCACGACCACGCCGTGCAGCCGCCTGCTCTGCGCCACGCGCTCGACCAGCTCGGTCGGCTCGGTGAAGGCGTAGGCGGCCGCCTGCTGGACGGGAGCGGCCGGCGCGGACCAGATCTCGCTGGCGATCGCGAGCATCGTGTCGTGCAGGCCGCGGGCGCCGTCGGGCAGCCTGGCGACGCCGATGCGCCAGCCGCCGAGCGCCAGGCTCTTGCTCAGCCCGGTGGTGATCACGGTACGTTCGGGCGCCAGGTCGGCCGGGGACAGGAACGGGGTCGCGAGGTCGTGGACGAGGTCGCGGTAGATCTCGTCGGAGATGATCACGAGGTCGAGCTCGCGGGCGACCTCGACCAGGCGGCCGATGGTCCGCGGCGACGCGAGCCTTCCCGTGGGGTTGTCGGGCAGCGTGACCAGCACGGAGCGCACCGTCCTGCCCTGCGCGCGGGCGTGCAGGACGGCGGAGGCGACGCGATCCGGGTCTGGCGCCCCTCCCTCGCCGGGGGGCGCGGGGACCAGGATCGGCCGGGAGCCGACGAGATCGGCCTGCGCGGCGTAGCTGACCCAGCTCGGCATGGGCAGCACGATGTCGCCGCCGATGGCGAGTTGCAGGGCGTACAGCAGCGGCTTGCTGCCGGGGGCGCAGACGACGCGGTCGGGTTCGGTGATGAGTCCCCGTCGAGTCCAGTAGCCCGCCGCTGCTTCGCGTAGTTCCGCGGCCCCCGCGACAGACCCGTAGCCGTTGCGGTCCGAGGCGGTGACCAGCTTGTGCCGCAGCGCCGGGTGCACGGGCAGACCTGCCTCACCGAAGGCCAGGTGCAGCACGCGTTCCCCGGCGTGCCGTCTTCGTTCGATGTCTTCGTTGGCCGCCAAGGTGGCGGACAGCTTCACGCTCGTGTTTGTCACGTTCCCAGCCTGGTTGTATGAAAGGCATCAGCACAAGCGAGGCTTTTCATGGGTAGGCGTAAGGAAGACCGATGCTCGATTTGCGGCGTCTTACTTTGATCTGCGAGTTCGCCCGCAGGGGCAGCATCGCGGCGACCGCCGAGTCGCTCGGGTACAGCCCCTCGGCGGTCTCGCAGCAACTGGCCGCGCTGGAACGCGAGGCCGGCACCGCGCTCCTCGACCGCACCGCGCGCAGCGCCGAGCTGACCGACGCTGGCCGCCGCCTGGTGGCGCACGCCGAGCGCATCCTCACGATGGTCGAGGAGGCGGAGTCGGACCTGTCCGCGCAGGCGGGCACGCCCACGGGCCGCGTGGTGCTCACCGCCTTCCCCACGGCCGCGGTCGCCTTCGCGCCCGTGCTGGCGCGAACGCTGCGGCGCCACACGGGGCTCACCATCAGGCTCGGGCAGTCGCGCTCGGGGCGGGGCATGCGCGAGGTGCAGTCCGGCGAGGTCGACATCGCGTTCATCGACGACTGGTACGGCAGGGCGCGCGACAGCGAGTCGCTGAGGGTCTTCCCCCTGCTGCACGACCCGCTCGTCCTCGTCGTGCCGCGCAAGCACCGCCTGGCCGACACCGACGTGCCGATCGACCTTCGCGAGCTGCGTGACGAGCCGTGGATGGCCACTCCCGACGGGGAGCCGTCCCGCCTGGCCGTGGACCGGCTCTTCGCCGACGTCGGGGGCGCGCGGCGGACGCCGTGGGAGTTCGAGGGCCTCGGCACGATCCTCTCCCTCGTGGCCAAGGGCATCGGCATCGCCGCCGTGCCCGCCCTCGCGCTGGCGGCGGGGGTGCGGGGCATCGCGGTGCGCGAGTTCCCCGGCTCTCCCGTGGGCCGTGACGTGCTCGCCGTCGCCAGGGGCTCCAGCGTCCACCGGCCTTCGGTGTCGGTGACGCTGCGGGCGATCCACGTCGCCTCCCGCTATCTCGCCGCGGATCTGGAGCCCGTCAGGCTGGCGCACCGGTAGCCTTCGATGCCGTGGCTCCGACGTACGACATCGAGAAGCTGCTCGCGGGCGCGCGCGGAAAGATCGTCGCGGGCATCGACGAGGTCGGCCGCGGCGCATGGGCGGGCCCCGTCCTGGTCTGCGCGGTCGTCACCGACCTGTCCGAGCCGCCAGGCGGGCTGACCGACTCCAAGCAGCTGTCCGCCGCCCGCCGTACCGCGCTGGCGCCCGAGCTGGAGCGGTGGGCCAAGGGCATCGCGTACGGCGAGGCCTCCCACGAGGAGATCGACGCGTTCGGCATGACGGAGGCGCTGCGCAGGGCGGCGAGGCAAGCCCTCGAAGCCCTTCCGCTGCGGCCCGACATGGTGATCCTCGACGGCTCCCACGACTACATCGGCTCGCCGTGGCCCGTCCGCCTGGAGGTCAAGGGCGACCAGGCGAGCATCTCGGTGGCGGCGGCGTCGGTGCTGGCCAAGGTCAGGCGCGACGCCCACATGGCCACCCTCGGCTGCGACGAGTACGGCTTCGCGGACAACGCGGGCTATCCCTCGCCCGTCCACCAGGCCGCGCTGGCCGAGCTCGGCCCCACCGCGCACCACCGCCTGTCCTGGTCCTACCTGGACGACCTGCCGCGATGGCGGCACCTCAAGAAGCACAGGGACGCGGCGGTCGGCGAGGGGCAGATCTCCCTGTTCGGCTGAGCCCGCCGCTGCCTCACAATCGGGGGATGCGGATGGGTGTGTTCCTCGTCGCTGCGGCCTTCCCTGGGCAGGAGCCCGCCCAGGTGCTGGGTGACGCGCTCGCGGCCGTCGAGGCCGCCGAGGAGGCAGGCTTCGACGAGGTGTGGATCGCCGAGCACCACTTCATGTCGTACGGCGTCTGCCCCTCCGCCGTCGCGTTCGCGGCGATGGCGCTGGGCAGGACCAGGCGGATCGGCGTCGGCACCGCGGTGAGCGTGCTGTCCACGCGGCATCCCGTGGCGCTGGCCGAGGAGGCGGCGATGCTCCACCACCTGTCGGGCGGGCGCTTCAGCCTCGGGGTGGGCAGGGGAGGGCCGTGGGTGGACCTGGAGGTCTTCGGGACGGGCCTGCCGCGGTTCGAGCGCGGTTTCGCCGAGTCGCTCGACGTGCTGTGCTCGGCGCTGTCGCGTGACAGGATCGCCGCCGACGGGGAGTTCTTCTCCTTCCGCGAGGTGACGATGGTCCCGTCGGCGCGGATGACGCCCGTCGTCGCCTGCACCTCGGCCGAGACCACGCGGCTGGCGGCGGACAGGGGCCTGCCGATGCTGCTGGGGATGCACGTCGGCGACGAGGAGAAGGCGGCGGCCGTCGCGGCCTACGAGGCGGCCGGCGGTCCGAGGACGCGGCACGTGGCCGCCGCGGTCGGCCACGTGGCCGACACGACGGACGAGGCCGTCCAGACGCTCAGGAAGGCGATGCCGCGCTGGCTGGAGCCGGGTCTCGCGGGCTACACGCCCGTGGACGGGCGGGCCCGCCCCTCGCGTGACATCGGGCGCTACGTGGACTTCCTGACCGGCACGCACCCGGTGGGCGACGCCGACCACTGCGTGGCGGCCATCGAGCGCACGCGGGCGGTGACGGGTATCGAGCACCTGATCCTGATGGTCGAGGGTGCGGGAGACAGCTCCCGCACCCTCGAGAACATCAGGCGGCTCGGCGCCGACGTGCTGCCCAGGATCAGCAGTCGACGAGCTCCGGCTTCTGGTTGAGGATCTGCGCCCGCGGGGTCACGAAGTCGCGTAGCGCGCCGGTCGCGGCCGGATCGAACACCGCGACCCTGTGGCAGTTCTGGAAGGCGAGCCGTACCCCGAAGTGACGCTCAAGGGCGCCGCGCATCGAGTCGCTCGCCAGGCAGCGCAGGAGCTGGCCGCGGGCCTCCTCGTCCGGCGGCGGGGTCTGGTTGTCGGCGAAGGCGGCTCCTGAGTGTTCACGCTGCTTGACCAGCTCGCTGATCATCGACCAGGCGTAGGGCAGGGAGTCGCGGACGCAGGCGAGGAACGCCGCGTCGTCGATCTCTCCTTGTCTGGCCTGCTCGAGAAGATCGTTCGGAACGGTCAGCGACATGCTGTCTCCTCTCGAAGGGAACTACTAGACGCTAGGTGGGGTCGCGGACGTGCTCTAGATGGCTTGAAGGCGACAGTCGAGTGACGCGGGGCCGTACACGAAGTCAGGATCGATCTGATCGGCGAGGTCGAGCCCCGTGCGCTCGTTGGCCCACGCGCGGGCGTTGCGCAGGTGGAACTCCACCGTCTGGCGGCCGAACCTCGCCCAGTCCTTCTCCTGCGCGTCGGCGTGCTTGACCAGCACCGACAGGGCCTCGGCGTTGGCCGGCTCCAGGTCGTGGAGGGTGAAGGGGCGGCCCTGCTCCAGGGCGCGGACCGCGCTGGAGTGCTCCATCCAGGTCAGCAGGTCGTCGCCGACGTGCTCGCGCAGGAACTCGACGTCGCCGGGGCCGTGGACCTTGTTGCCCACCACCGCGATGGCCACGCCGTAGTCGGCGGCGTAGTCCCTGTACTGCCTGTAGACGCTCACGCCCTGCCTGGTCGGCTCGGCCACCAGGAACGTCATGTCGAACCTGGTGAACAGGCCGGAGGCGAAGGAGTCGGCGCCCGCCGTCATGTCCACGACGACGTACTCGCCGTGGCCGTCGACCAGGTGGTTGAGCAGCAGCTCGACCGCGCCGACCTTGGAGTGGTAGCAGGCGACGCCGAGGTCGTCCTCGCTGAAGGGCCCCGTGACCATCAGGCGCGGCCCTTCGCGCGTCTCCACCGTGTACGGCAGGTCGTCGAAGCGCAGGATCCGCGAGCCGCGCCCCGGCGGGGTGGTCTTGACCATCGCCTCGGCGGCGGGGATGCGCGGATTGGAGCCGCGCAGGAGCTCCTTGATCTCGGTGAGGCGCGCGCCGAGCGGCTCCGGCGTCTCCTCCAGGCCGAGGACCAGCGCCAGGTGCTGGTTGATGTCCGCGTCGACGGCCACCACAGGGTCGCCCTGACTCGCCACGAACCTCGAGAACAGTGCGGACACGGTGGTCTTGCCGCTGCCGCCCTTGCCAACGAACGCCACTCTCACGCTGCCGACCCCATCTGAGTATGAAAACCGTTTCCGATTCAGCATGACACAGCGGGGCGCGAGAAGGCGGGATTTGCCGAAACCCTCGGGAGGTCGCGCCTAGGCGGACACGATCTGGGCGAAGGTGATCTCGGTGAGTAACTTCTCCTCGTGCTCGCGGATCGTGGCCCACACGTCGGCCAGAGGCTGGGCCACCCCCGGATACTCGTCGGGCGAAGGCCAGCCCTCGACGACCGCGATCACGTCGGCGAGTGTGATCGCCGACGCTTCGCGGGCCAGCCAGTAGCCGCCGTCAGGGCCGCGCTGGCTGCGGATCAGCCCGGCCCTGCGCAGCTGCAACAGGATGTTGTCCAGGAACCTGCGCGGAATGCCCTGCGCCGCCGCGATCCGCTCGGCGGACACCGGGCCCTCCGGCGCCGCGGCCAGCTCCGTGACCGCCCGCAGCGCGTACTGCGTCCTAGCGGAGATCCGCACGAAGGCCCCAGCGACGGCGAAGGGCGTTGTCACCGGCCTCGAAGAGCAGGTCGATGACGATGCCGATCATCAGGACCACGATCATGGTGGCGAGCAGGCCGGCCGAGTCGGCCAGCTCGCGGGCGTAGTGGAGCTGCTCGCCGAGCGAGGGCTGGTTGGCGATGATGACCACGATCTCGCCGGCCATCAGCGACCGCCACGCGAAGGCCCAGCCCTGCTTCAAGCCCGCGAGGAACGACGGGAGCGAGGCGGGCAGGATCACGTGCCAGTACAGCTGGAGCCTGCGGAAGCCGAGCACGTGCCCCGCACGCAGCAGCAACGGCGGGGTGTAGTCGACGCCGGTGATCAGGCCGTTGGCGATGGACGGCGCGGCGCCCAGGATCACCACGAAGGTGATGGCGCTCTCGCTCAGCTTGAACAGCAGGATCGCCAGCGGGAACCAGGCGATCGACGGCATGGTCTGCAGGCCGGTGATCAGCGAGCCGAAGGCGGCCCTCAGCACCTTGACCCTGGAGACGAGCGCGCCGACGATCAGGCCGATCAGCACGGCGGCGGCGAAGCCCGTCACCGCGCGGCGCATGGTCACGCCGACGGCCTGCCAGAACTCGCCGGTTCCCAGGCGCTCGAACAGCACGGCAAAGACCTCGGTGGGGCCCGCGAAGACCCACGGCTCCCAGAATCCCGCCCAGACCACGCCCTGCCAGATGGCCAGCACGATGCCGACGGCCAGCGTGATCGGCCAGACGCGCGCCCAGAGACGGGTGGCCAGCGCGCCGCGCCGCTTCTCGGTGATCTCCAGGGCGTCGAGGCCGGCGATCTGCGCGGCGTGGGTGTCGGTGCTCATGGGCGCTCCTCCTGTGAGGTAGCGGTCTTGCGCGGGTTGTCCGCGTGGCGGGCGACCTCTCGCTTGAGCTGGTCGGTGATGCGCGCCGCCAGCGTGGCGACCTCGGCGGAGTCCGTACGGCGCGGCCTGGCCAGTTCCACGGGGAACTCCTCGACGACCTTGCCCGGCCTGCTGCTCAGCAGCACGACCCGGTCGCCGAGCCGTACGGCCTCGCGGACGTTGTGGGTGACGAACAGGACGGACAGCTTCCGCTCCCGCCAGATCCGTTCCAGCTCGTCGTGGAGCAGGTCGCGCGTCATGGCGTCGAGCGCGCCGAACGGCTCGTCCATGAGCAGCACGTCGGCGTCCTGGGCCAGCGAGCGGGCCAGCGCCACACGCTGGCGCATGCCGCCCGACAGCTGGTGCGGCCGCTTCGGGCCGAAACCGCCCAGGTGGACCATCTCGAGGAACGCCTCGGCCCTCGCGCGCCGTTCCCGCCTGGGCAGCGCGCGCATGGCCATCTCGACGTTGGCGGAGACGGTGAGCCAGGGGAACAGCGCAGGCTCCTGGAACATCATCGCGACCTTGCGCCCGGTCGTGGAGATCACGCCGCCAGAGGGCTGGTCGAGCCCGGCCACCAGCGAGAGCAGCGTGCTCTTCCCGCATCCCGAAGCGCCGAGGAGGCAGACGAACTCGCCCGGCGCCACGCTGAGCGAGACCTTGTCGAGTGCGAGCAGGTCACCGTACAGCTTGGAGACCCCTTCGAGCCGGACCGCTTCCTGACGGTCCACCTGGACGGTCATGTCACTTGTCCTTGATCGACTGCTGGCCCTTGGCGGCCAGGACCTCGTTGAGGATCTTCAGGTCGTAGATGCCGTTGAGGTCCACCGGCTTGAGCAGGCCGACCTTGACGGCGTGGTCCGCGCTGCCGGTCAGCGACGACGCGATCGGGTCGTTGGTGAACGTGATGTTCTTGAACGCGCTGCCCAGCACCTCGGGCTTGAGCGGCTTGCCCGTCAGCTTCTCGATGGAGGCGTTGACCACCTTCGACGCGGCGTCGGGGTCGGTGTTGATCTCCTCCGTCGACTGGACGTGCGCCTCGATGAGCTTCTTGAGCAGGTCGGGGTTGGCCTTGGCCCACTCCTGCCTGACGATCAGGTGAGTGATCACGAACTGCTTGTCCGGCCAGAGCTCGCGCTCGTCCTGGAGGATCTTGCCCTTGCTCTCGATGACCAGCCTGCTGGCGAACGGCTCGGGCACCCACGCGCCGTCGATGTCGCCCGTGGCGAACGTCTGCAGGGTCTGCGAGTTCTCCTGCGGCACGATGCTGACGTCGCCGCCGCCCTTGGTGTCGGTCTTGAGGCCCTTCTCCTGCAGCCAGTAGCGCAGGGCGACGTCCTGCGTGTTGCCCAGCTGCGGGGTGGCGATCTTCTTGCCCTTGAGGTCCTCGACCGAGTTGATCTCGGGCTTGACGACGAGGTAGACACCGCCCGAGGCCGAGCCCGCGACGATGTTGATGGCCTTGCCCTTGGACTTCTCCCAGGCGTTGATGGCCGGGTTCGGGCCGATGTAGGTCGCGTCGACGGCGCCGGAGAAAACGGCCTCGATGGCGGCGGGCCCCGCGTTGAACGTGCTGGTCTTGAGGGGGACGCCCAGAGACTTGGCGTAGATGCCCTTTTCGACGCCGTAGAGGGCGGTGGAGTGCGTGATGTTCGGGAAGAAGCCGAGGCGCACCTCCTTGGCCGCGGCTGTGGGCGCGCCCGACGAGGAGGACCCGCAGGCGGCCGCCAGCGAGGTCATGGCCAGTACGGCGACGGCGGCGGCGAGCCTCTTCATCGCAACTCCCTATTTCCTACTTAATCAGTCGGCTATGTGTACATGAAATCCCCTCATTCCCTTCTCGTCAAGTGGGAATTATGAGACCGTCTGTCAAGACGACCCGTAAGCCCATGGGCCTTCGCCTGGCGGCTCGGACCGGCCTTCCGGGGGAGCCGAGCTCCCCGCCCCCCTTGCCGGGCGGCCTCCCGACCGCCGGACCTCCGGTCGTTGCGCTGGTTCGGGAGGGCCGCACACTCGGACTGTGCGGATGTCGAGCCCTCGCGCGTCCCACCGCTTCGGAGAGCTGTGGACGGTCCAGCTTGGTGACCGGGCTAGCAGACCTCGTCGAGGGAGATGGCGTTGTCCGAGGGCGTGGGCGAGGGAGTGGTGGACGGCCTGCTGGCGGTGCGCCTGGTGAAGGATTGGCTGGAGTCGAGCGCTTCGGACACCTTCTTCTTGATCAGGTGCCAGTCGGGGTAAGCCGTGTTGATCAGTGGCGGCACGAACTGCAGGCTCTTGATGTGGGTGCCCTTCACCTTCTGCCCGAGATCGACCAGCGCGGGCAGCAGGTCGGCGGGGATGTCGGTGGAGATTGCCCGCTTGGTGGCGGTGGCCAGGTTCTCGAAGCTGTTGAGCAGCGTCACCGGGTCCGCCTGCTGGGCGACGGCGTTGAGCAGGCACTTCTGGCGGCTCATGCGCACGTAGTCGTCGCTGTTGGTGCGGGAGCGGCCGAACCACAGCGCGTCCTCGCCGGACAGCTTGCGGGTGCCGGCGGGCAGGAGGCCCTCGTTGTATTTGCCGTAGGTGATCGGCTCCTTGATGGTGATCCTGACGCCGCCCATGGCGTCGATGATCTCGGCGAAGCCCGCCATGTCGACCATGGCGTAGTAGTTGACGGGGATGCCCAGGATGTCGCTGATCGTCTCCTTGAGCAGGGTCGCGCCGCGCTGGCCGGCCTTCACACCCGGCACCATCTCGGGGTAGTCCTCGGCGTACTGGTAGACCTCGTTGAGCAGGCCGGGCGTGGCGGGGGGCTCGCCGGTGAAGCCGTAGGGGAAGCGGTCGCGGGCTGGGCCGCTGGGCAGCATCACCTGCTGCAGGTTGCGCGGGAGGCCGAACAGCGTGGTCGACCCCGTGGCGGTGTCGATGCTGGCGACGGTCATGCTGTCGGTGCGCACGCCGACCCGGTTGGCGGCCGCGTCGGCGCCGGCGAGCAGGATGTTGACGCGGCTCGCGCCCTTCCACGGGTCCTGGGCGATCACGGGGGTGGTGCTGATGGAGGAGAACACGCTGGTCACGACGTCGTGGGAGACGTAGGCCACGCGGGCGGCCCAGGCGCTCGGCGCGATGACCAGGATGCAGAGGCCGCCGGCGACGGCGAGGTTCAGGTTGTGGCCCGCGCCGCTGGGCCGTACGAGCCAGAAGGACCAGATGATCACGGTGGACCAGGCGAGGGCGATCGTCGCGATGGCGACCGTGAGCACGACGAGCCAGGTGGGCTGGACGGCGAGCGACAGCAGCGCGCCCCTGAACGCGGTGGCCATGGTGACGATCAACCCGACGAGCACCAGGTAGACCGTCATGAGGCCGAAGCCGGTACGGAGCCGTCCGGTGGCCAGGTGGGCCAGGCCCCACAGCATTGCCGAGCCGATCGTCAGCACCACGGCCGTGCCCGGGCCGAATTCGCGACCTTTGCCAGTCATCCCGCCCCAACCTCGTCTATCAGTAGATCCATCACAGGTTAGTAACGGTTTTCGGCTGAAAGGCGATGCTGCGGGCCGCGTCGGCTCAAGCTTTCACCAAGAGGCCGCTCCGGCGAACGAGGTGGCAGCCGGGGCGTACCCCAGCAGCTCGCGTGCCCTCGTGATGTCGAGAGTGCGTTCGACGGCGAGATGGCCCACGGCGTACCTGGTCAGCCGGGGTGGGCGGCGGGTGTAGGCGGAGATGATCTCGGTGAGCCCGGCCATCCGCATGGCGACGCCCTCGCTGACATAGAGCGGCCGTACGGCGAGGCGGCGCTCGCGCAGGAGCTCGCGTAATGCGGCGTCCAGCGTGACGGGGCGGCTGTCGGTCACGTTGTAGACCCCGATCGGGGCCGTGACGGCGAGCAGGCAGGCCTGCGCGAGATTGTCGACCGAGGTCAGGCTGAGCCTGGTCGTGCCGCTGCCGACGGCGAGCAGCCTGCCCGCCCTGATCGAGCGGAGCAGGCGGGGCAGGAGCGTGGTGTCGCCCTTGCCGTAGATCGCGTGCGGGCGCAGGATGACCGCCCGGCCACTGACGGCGTGCTCTGCGGTGGCCTTGGACGCGCCGTAGGCGTTGGCGTAACGCCTGACGGGGGCCTCGTCCTCCTCAGCCATGACGGTCGGGCGGAAGGGGTCGTAGACGCTGGCCGTGCTGACGTGGACGAACCTGGCACCGGGGAAGGCGGCCATGGCGTTGCGGGTGCCGGTGAGGTTGGCCTGCCAGATCTCCCGTGGCGGGCCCCAGTCGGTGACGCTGCCCGCGCAGTGGATCACCGCGTCGACCCGCTCCTTCGGCGGCTCGCCGTGGACCAGGTCCCAGGAGGAGTAGGGGAGGGCGCCCAGGTCGGCGTGCGGCCGCCTGCCGTACGCCAGCACCTCCCACCCCCGCGCGGCGGCGGCCCTGCACACGGCGCCGCCGACGAAGCCCGACGCGCCGGTCACCGCGACCCTCATGGCGCGCCCCGCCCGATCGCGGCCCGGCGGAAGATGATCGTGAACCTCACCGCGCCACCTGCTGTCTGATCGCGGCCCGGTCGAGCTTGTCGCTGCGGCCCTTGCGGGGCAGTTCGGGCAGTGTCACGATCCGGTCGGGGAGCGCGGGCGCGTCCATCAGGTCGGGCAACGCCTTGCGCAGCAGCTTCTCGTCGTAGCCCGCCGTCGTGGTCAGGGCGAGGACGACCTCCTCGTCGCCGGTGTCGGGGTCGGGCAGGCCGACGACGGCCGCCTCGCCGACGCCGGGCAGCGCGGCGATGGCGGGCTCGTAGACACCGGGGTAGATGTTCACGCCGTCCCTCAGGATCATGTCCTTCTTCCTGCCGAGCAGCACCAGCCTGCCCTCGGCGTCGAGACGGACGAGGTCGCCGGTGGCCAGTTCGGTGAGCGGCGCGTCGCCGAGGTAGCCGCGGGCGAGGTGCGGCCCGGCGACGAACAGCTCGCCGTCGTCGGCGACGCGTACGCGCACGCCGGGCAGCGGCGCGCCGAGCAAGTCGCCGCCGGTGGCGGCGAGCTTGTCCTCGGCGGAGGCGATCGCGATCGGCAACGCCTCGGTCAGCGCGTACACCGACAGGATGTCCGCCTTGGGCGCCGCCTCCCTCGCTCTTCTGAGTACGGCAGGCGGCGCGGGAGCGGCCCCGAGCAGGAGGCAGCGCAGCGTGCCCGGCAGCCGATGGGTGCGCTCCAGCAGCCCGTGCAGCTTCACGGGAACGGAGAAGGCATGGGTGGCCCCGCGCCGGGCCAGCTCTTCGGCGTAGTCGCCGCGCCCCGGCATCGACCAGGTGGCGCCCGCGATGAGCGCGGGAAGCCCGAGGATGAACTGGTCGGTGTGGACCACGTCGCCTGGCCCCATCGGCACCGCCTCGGTGAACAGGCGCAGGCCCTCGGCCAGCGATCGCCTGGTGTGCACGACCCCCTTGGGCTGCTCGGTCGTCCCCGAGGTGAAGGCGACGACGGCCGCCTGGTCCCGCGTGACCGGTGCCCCCTGTACGGCCGGCAGCCCGCCGACCCCCGACGGGACGCCGGGCAGCCCGCCGACCCTGAGCGCGCCCGACGGGACGCCGGGCAGCCACGGCCCGGTGTAGAGGTGGCGGGCTCCGGGGAAGGGCTCGCGCAGGTTCGGCAGGAGCAGCCCCCGGCGCCTGGCCAGGCGTTCCAACGGGCCGCTGAGCAGGTAGAGCAGCGACTCCGCGATCACCCAGCGGGGCCGCGTGAGCGCCATCCTCCCGGCGAACACCTCGGGCGCGAGTCCTGGGTCGGCCAGTACCAGCGTCCCTCCCGCCGCCACCGCGCCGAGCGCCAGCGCGACGGCGTCGGGACCCGGCCTGACGGCGAACAGCACGCCGAAGTCGTCATCGCCGCGAAGGGCGTGCGCGACGGTGAGGAGGCGGGTCCTGAGCTCGCCGTAGGTGACGGGGGTCCCGTCGGGCGCGATCAGGGCGGTCCTGGCGGGGGCGGTGTCGGCGGTGGCGAGCACGCCGGAGATGATGTCGATCACGCTTTCCTGACCCAGAGGTGTGCGTAGGTCGGGATGAGGACGCCACGGGCCGCCTTCCTGCCGACGACTCGCAGGTCGTGCCGGAGCAGGGCGGCGGCGACGGCGCGGATCTCGGCCAGCGCGAGGGGATATCCGATGCAGAAGTGCGGCCCCGCGCCGAACCACAGCCTGCGCAGCTCTGGCGGATGCGGGCGGGAAGGGTCGAAGGGGCCGTGGGCACGGGCGCAGTTGTGGGTGGCGATGAGCACGCGGTCGCCCGGCCGTACCGGAACCGCGCCGACGGTGGCGGGCTCGGCGACCGAGCGCAGCATCACGGGGGTGGGGGTGGTCACCCGCATCGCCTCCTCGACGGCGCGGTCGAGTTCGGCGCCCGCGATGGGACGACCCTGGCGGAGGTGCCCGTGGTCGTGCAGGAGCGCGATGAGGCGGGGGACGAACGTGGCCACGGTCTCCGTCCCCGTGAGGAAGAACGCCCCCGCCGCGCCCCTGGCCTCGGCCTCCGAGAGCCCGAGCGAGCGCATCCTGCCCATCACCGTGGCGGGATCCTCGGCGAGGTAGGCGGCGGAGGCGATGTCGCCGATCCGGTCGAGGACCTGGCGGGCGGCCACCACCTGACGGGCGGACAACCGGCGCGTGCGCAGCGACACCATGGCAGCCACGCGCTCCCCGTCGGCGAACAGCGCCCGCGCCCGCTCGGGAGGCACCTCGCCGAGCCCGATCAGCCTGCAGATCACCGAGCCCGCCATCAGCCGCATCGCGTCGACCAGGTCCACGCGCTCACCGCCGTCCAGCCGGGCGGAGAGCTCCTTCAACGGCACGTCGAGCACGTCGGTGACCAGCGCGGAGACCGAGGAGGGGGTGAAGAGCGGAGCGAGCTTGGCCCGCAACGCCGCGTGCGCGGCGCCCTCCATGTTGAGCAGCACGGAAGGGCCGAGCACCGGCGTCCACAGCTCGCCAGGCGAGCCAGGGCCGTCCTTGCGGAAGCGCGGGTCCATGAGCACGCGGCGGGCGGTGGCGGCGTCGTTCACCACCACGCCGAGCCAGGGAACGCGCACCACCGGGCCCATGCGCGCGAGCAGGCGCACCAGCGGGTAGGCGACAGGGTGCGCGGCCAGGTAGAGCCAGGTCTCATGGCTCACCGGATGTCGATCACTTCTGGCTTGTAGTGGTGGTCGATGTACCAGGCGAGGGTGCGGACGAGACCGTAGGCGCGCAGGCGGCGGACCGAGCCGAACACCACGACGTCGCGGCGGGAGCCGTACGCGCCGGTGAGCCTGCGTACGCGGTTGACCAGCTCGCGGTCCTCGTGCGCCTCCTCGATCGCCGTGCGGGGGAAGCCGCCCGAGCGCTCGTACAGGTCCGCGGTGATCGCCATGGTGGCGCCGGGCATCATGACGTAAGGGCCGCGGTAGTCGGGTGAGCGGTTGCTCGGCCGTGCCTTGCCGAAGAAGGCGGCGGTCTCGACCACGGCGGGGATGAGGCGGCGCTCCCACAGCTTCAGCGGGAACTCGTCGGTGCGCGCCCGCAGCTTGCCGCCGACGAGCTCCAGGCCGTCGGCGAAGGCGCGGCGGATGTTCGCCGTCCAGTCGGCCCGCGGCAGGCAGTCGGCGTCGGTCCTGGCCAGGTGGGTGGCGCCGTTGGCGATCGCGTGGCGCATGCCGGTGTCGGAGGCCGCGCCCGTGCCCTTGCGCGACTCGTGGACGACCTCGACGCCGAACGCGCGGGCCGCCTCGGCGGTGCCGTCGGTGCTGGCGTTGTCCACGACCAGCACGGTGAAGTCGCGGTCATGCTGCTCCCGCAGGGCGCGCAGCGTCGCCCCGATGCTCGCCGCCTCGTTGTAGGCGGGCACGACGACCCAGAGCTTCATCACATCTCCGCCAGCATGACGCCCATGCTGATGCCCCCGCCGAGGCCGAGCAGCGCCACCCTGTCGCCCGGCGCCCAGCCGCCGAGCCGGAGCTGCAGCGGGAGGGTCGCCGACGCGCAGTTGCCGTGCTCGGGCAGGCTGACGACCAGCCTGTCCTCGGGGATGCCCAGCGTGTCGGCCAGGAAGCGCAGGTACGGCAGCGCCACCTGGTGCACGGCCACGATCGCGAAGTCGTCCCACGACAGGCCCGTCTGCTTCAGCGCGGTGACGAAGATGTCGGGCCCGGCCTTCTCGAACGCCTCCTTCAGCCGGCGGCCGTCGCCGCGGAAGTAGGAGTACTCGGGGTCGCGCGGGTGGGCGGAGCCGCCGCCGGGCAGCGTGCCGATGTCCCACGCGGTGCTGTCGGCCGAGAAGTCGCGGTAGAAGATGCCGCGCCGCGGGTCGGCGGCGAGCAGCACCGCGGCCCCCACGTCGGACAGCGTGTAGCCGGCGAAGGAGTCGACGAACTGCTCGCGGTCCTTCACCTGCCACCTGATCGCCCTGCTCGGCGTCTCGCCCGTGCACACCAGCACCCTGCGGTGGGCGCCGGAGAGGATCAGCGCCTCGGCCACCTGGATCCCGTTGAGCAGGCTGTTGCAGGCGTTCTTCACGTCGAACACGGGGCATGACAGGCCCAGCTTGGCCGCCACGATGTGCGCGGTCGCGGGCTCGACCATGTCCTGCGACGCCGAGGCGAAGATGAGCAGGTCGACGTCGGTGTCGAGCTGTCTGGCCGCCTCGACGGCCAGGTCGGAGGCCTGCTGGCCGTCGGCCGCCACATGCCTGCGCCTGATGCCCGTCAGGCGTTCGATCAGCCCCCTGGGCGCCCTGAACCCCTCGATCCGCTCCTCGACGTCACTGCTGGTCAGTGTCAGGCCGGGGAGATACGTCGCTATGTCCACGATGCGCGCCTTCACCCAGAGCACGCTAGCCACCCGAGCTTGCAGAACAGTTGTCGGGGCAGGGAAGGGTATGAGCGAAGTTGAAATCGGCACCGTGACCACGAAGGTGCCCGCCAGGCTCGACCGCCTGCCATGGTCGCGCTGGCACTGGATGATCGTCATCGGCCTCGGCACCGTCTGGATCCTCGACGGGCTCGAGGTCACCATCGTCGGAAATCTCTCCGCCCAGCTGGCCAAGCCAGGCAGCGGCCTGGAGATCACCCAGGCACAGGTCGCGGGCACGGCCGCGGCACTCTACGTGGCCGGCGCCTGCTCGGGAGCGCTGTTCTTCGGCTGGCTGACCGACAGGTTCGGCAGGAAGAAGCTGTTCATCATCACGCTCCTGGTCTATCTGTTCGCGACCCTGATGACGGCCTTCTCCTTTCATCCCCTGTGGTTCTTCGCGTTCAGGTTCCTGACCGGTTTCGGCATCGGCGGTGAGTACGCTGCGATCAACTCGGCGATCGACGAGCTGATCCCCAGCAGGCACCGCGGCAGGATCGACATCCTCATCAACGGCAGCTACTGGCTGGGCGCCGCGGGTGGCGCGCTGCTCACCGTGCCGCTGCTCAACGACCTGCCCGTCAACATCGGCTGGCGCGTGGCCTTCGGGCTAGGCGTGGTCCTCGGCCTGGCGATCCTGCTGGTGCGCAGGCACGTGCCGGAGAGCCCGCGCTGGCTGTTCATCCACGGCAAGGAGAGGGAGGCCGAGGAGATCGTCGCGGACATCGAGCGCCAGGTGGGCGGGCAGCTGGAGGAGCCCGAGCGGGAGATGACCATCCACCAGCGCAAGTCGATCGGGTTCATTCGCATCGCGCACACCATGGTCGCCCTCTACCCGAAGCGGACGATCCTCGGGCTGTCGCTCTTCATCGGCCAGGCGTTCCTCTACAACGCGATCACCTTCGGCTACGCGCAGATCCTGTCGACCTTCTTCCACATCGACACTCACACCGGCTATTACTTCGCGGTGATCGCGCTCGGCAACTTCTTCGGCCCACTGCTGCTCGGGCCGCTGTTCGACACGGTGGGCAGGGTGCCGATGATCTCGGCCACCTACATCGGCTCCGGCGCGCTGCTGTTCGTCACCGCGTGGCTGTTCGCGCAGGGGTCGCTGACCGCGGTCACGCTGACCGCCTGCTGGTGCGCGGTGCTCTTCGTCGCCTCGGCCGGCGCGTCTTCGGCCTACCTGACGGTCAGCGAGATCTTCCCGATGGAGACCAGGGCCATGGCCATCGCGTTCTTCTTCGCCGTCGGCACAGGGGTCGGCGGCATCGCGGGACCGCTGGTCTTCGCGGGGCTCGTCGAGAGCGGAGTGCCTGGCGACACCGCGCTCGCGTTCTCCATCGGCGCGGGCCTCATGGTGCTGGCGGGGCTCGTCGAGCTCGTCCTCGGCGTGAAGGCCGAGCGCAAGGGCCTGGAGGAGATCGCGACGCCGCTCAGCGCCGTGCAATCCGCTCGACCTGCGTGAGGTCGGCCAGGTAGAGGTGCGGCACGTCCACGAACACCCGCAGCGGGCCGCAGTCCAGGCCGAGATCCCGCGCGATCCCGGCCTGGACGTCCCTGAGCGGCACGTAGTTCAGGTAGCAGGTGTAGGCGTTCTGCGAGCGGAAGGACGCCGTCATCACCAGCGCGCCCTCCCTGATCCTGACCGCCACCGCGGCCAGGCACGGCACCGCGTCGTACGGCTCGCCCGGCCTGGTCAGCGACACCCACGCGCTCTTGCTGTACGGCCTGGACCGCAGCAGCGTGGTCGCCCACTCGAGCTGGGGCGTCAGGCGCTGTCCGTAGCTGTACTTGAAGGGCGGGATGATGTCGGCCTCGGTGAACTTACGGGTGTACAGGGCGTGTTGGGCGGCGTCGCCGTACCGCCTGAGGATCGGATCGTCGTCCCACCGCACGTCGCTGATCTCGAACAGGACCGCCTGGCCCTCGATCACCGGGCCGCGGTCGTCGTCGGCGGGCGCGCCTGACGCCTGCACGTGCCGCATGAGCCATATCCACGCCTCCCCACAAGACGCCCACCTCGTGGGCTCTGCCATCAGGTCTCCACGTTCGGGAAGTTGTAGGGGTTATGGGGAAGGCGGCGCCGCCTGGTGACGTTGCAGCGCACGTAGTAGACCGAGTAGTGCACGAGCGCCACCAGCAGGATGCTGAGCAGCAGCAACGACAGATTCGGCGCGGACTTGCTCAGCCCCGTGACGCCGACCGTCAGGTAGGCGGAGTTGACCAGGGCCAGCATCATGACGTTGATCCCGGGCCACGCCAGCGGCGCGTAGGTCTCCGGATATCGCGGGTCGACCGGCAGGTTGGGCGACCAGTCGAACTCGTCTTTCAGACGGCTGACGTAGAGCAGCCTGAAGTTGTTGAGCGCCCTGGCGGTCCTGGCGTGCGCGTTGACCGCCTCGATGAGGCGCAGGAACGGCAGCACGCTCAGCAGGCCGAAGGCCGCGACCAGCGCGTAGAGATACCACGGGACGGTGTCCCACCTGGTCAGACTGGCCGGGTCGACCACCTTGGTGCTGGTCAGCGCGATGGCGGCGGCGAAGGGCGCCGAGAGCAGGCTCATCGCCAGCCGCGTCATCTTCAGCCGCTCGTCCTTGGCTGCCAGGTGAACCGCGTAGATGCCGCTGAAATCCACAGCGGCCAGTTGGAGGAACTGCGTCGCTTCGAGCTGCGTCGGGGGTTTCCGCATGAGCGTGCTCCTGAAGTGCCAGCTACCCCCAGTATGAGCGGCGCTCTGAGTTTTGTACCAACAAATCTCAACTTGCTCTGGTCAAAGTTTGACGCTCCACGTGGTCGATGTAGGCGGTGGGCAGGCCGTACATGATCGCGGCTATGTCCCTGTCGTGGATCACGGGCAGCGCGGACAGCGCGTCGGAGGCCAGGCCCCTGCAGTGTTCGAGCGTGTCGCCCACGATCGTGGTCTCCCTGAGCGCGGCGAGGGTGGCGTCCACGTCGTCGTGCAGCACCGAGGGGTCCTTCGCCATCGCGCGCAGCACGGGGAGCGTGTAGACGCCCTGACGGAGATCGTTGCCGGCGGGCTTGCCGAGGCGTTCGGTCGGCGCGGTGAGGTCGAGCAGGTCGTCGAGGATCTGGAAGATCAGGCCGAACCGCTCGCCGTACAGCGCCATCCTGGCCCTGTCCTCGTCGGAGGCGTGCGCGCAGATGGCCGCGACCAGACAGGAGGCGCGGAACAACGCCGCGGTCTTGCCGGTGATCGAGCGCAGCGCGCTCTCGACGGTCCGCTCCCTGTTGAACTGGTCGGCCGTCTCGAGGAACTGGCCCTCGGCCAGCTCAACCACCGTCGCGGCCAGCACCTCGGCGACCGGGCGCGACACCGCGGTGATCGCGGCGAGACCGGCTCTGGCGAGGATGAAGTCGCCGATGACCAGCGCCTTGCCCTCGCCCAGCTCGGCGTTGAGCGTGCGGGCCCCTCTGCGCTGCATCGCGTGGTCCATGAGGTCGTCGTGGACGAGCGAGCCCGCGTGGATCAGCTCCACGCACGCGGCGGCGGTGATCACCCGCCGGTCGGGTGTCTTGCCGAACGCCAGCGAGGTCGCGAGGGTCAGCGCGGGACGCAGACGCTTGCCGCCCGCGGTGATGATCCGGTCGGCGCCCGCGTTGATGCCGGGAAGGGCCGAGGAGCCGGCCAGCCGTCTGATCCTGGTCTCCACCTTGCGCAGGCCGTGGGCGATCGCGGGGGTGTTCAGCAGCTCATCCATGCCTCCCACCCTGGGTCGCCGCCGCTGTGGATTCCCTGAGAGCGGCTGTGAGCGGGCTCAGCGCGGGGTGCGTGCCGTACCCCCTCCTGAAGGCGATCAGCGTGCGGCGCTCGATGGGCAGCGCGGCCAGCGTGACGCCTACCGGCGGATTCGCCGCCGCCAGCAGCGGGACGAGGGCCACGCCGTGGCCCGCGGCGGCCATCAGCAGGACGGTGTCGAAGTCGTCGATGTGATGAAGCACACGCGGCTCGAACCCGGCGGCATGGCAGGCGCGGACGGCCATGGTGTGGCAGAGCGTGCCCGGCGTGCTGACGATCCACGGGTCGTCGCGGGCCTCCTCGAGCGTCCTCCTGGTGGTCAGGTACATCGGTTCGGTGAGCAGCGGCACGGTCTCGACGCCCTCGTCGACGACGGGCGGCACGAAGTCGTACTCGTGGACCAGCGCGACGTCCAGCTCGCCCGCGCGAAGGGCGGCGCAGACGTCGGCGGGGTCGATCTCGGAGATCATCGGTTCGAGGCCCGGATGGTCGCGCCGCAGGGCCGCCAGCGTGCGCGGCAGCAGGGCGCGGGCGGCCGTCGGGAACGCGCCGATCCGCAGCGGTCCCGCGGGGCCCGTGCGCGTGGCGGCCAGCGCCGCCTGGGCCCGCTCCAGGCTTTCGAGTACGGCTTCCGCGTGCTCGACGAGCACGCGGCCCGCGGGCGTGAGGACGACCGTGCGGCCCGTCCTCTCCAGCAGCGGCAGGCCCGCCTCGCGTTCGAGCGCGCTCAGTTGCTGGGAGACGGCCGAGGCGGTGAAGGTCAGCGCGTCGGCGACGGCGGCGATCGTGCCCCTTCTCGACAGTTCGCGCAGAAGGCGGAGCTTCCTCGGATCGAGCATAAGGCGAGCTTACGGCGCACCGCAGAAACGTGAACTGGTATTGATGGTCGGGTGTCCGTCAGGGTGAGAAGCATGCTTTCCGGAATCTATGTGCCCCTGATCACGCCCTTCGCCGCCTCGGGGGAGGTGGCGTTCGACGCGCTGGAGAAGCTCGCCGCCAGCGCGCTCGACCAGGGAGCCGCAGGGCTCGTCGCCCTGGGGACGACGGGCGAGCCCTCCTCGCTCACGCCCGCCGAACGCCGAGAGGTGGTAAGGATCTGCCGTGACGTGACGGCCTCGTACGGCACGCAACTGATCATCGGCGACCTGGAGCTCGCGGACGGGGCCACCGCCGCGCTCGTGACCGTGCCCGCGTTCGTCAGGCCGGGCGAACGCGGTGTCATCGCGCACTTCGAGCAGCTCGCCGAGCGGACCCCGGTGCCGCTGGTGATCTACCACATCCCCTACAGGACAGGGCAGGCGCTGACCGCCGCCACCCTGCGGCGGCTCGGCGAGCACCCGATGATCGCAGGGGTCAAGTACGCCACGGGTGCCGTCGATCAGGACGCGATCGCGCTGCTCAGCGACCTGCCGCCGGGCTTCTCCGTGCTGACGGGAGACGACGTCTACCTCTCGCCGATGCTCGCGCTCGGCGCCTCCGGCGGCATCCTGGCCTCCGCGCACCTGCACACCGGCTCCTTCGTGTCCATGGCCGCCTCATGGGACAGGGCGCTCGGGCACCGGCTCGCCGCGATGTCGGCGCTGCTGTTCGCCGAGCCGAACCCGACCGTGATCAAGGGCGTGCTGCACGCCCACGGCCTCATCCCGACACCTGACGTACGGCTTCCGCTGGTACCCGCGACGGCGGAGTCGGTCGCCCGAGCCCTAGATTGGGGCGCGTGAACTGGCTGAGCGAGACGGAGTACGCCGCCTGGATCGGCTACCGGCGGATGCGGCTGCTCCTGGATCTTGAGATCCAGCGCGACCTGATGCGCGAGTCGGGGCTGTCCGAGCCCGACTACGACGTGCTGTCGAACCTGTCCGAGGCCCCAGAGAACCGGATGCGGCTGACCGAGCTGGCCGTGCACATGCGGTGGTCGAAGAGCAGGCTCTCCCACCACATCACCCGCATGTCGGAGCGTGGGCTGGTCTGCAGGGAAGAGGTCGCCCACGACGCCCGGGGCGCGTCCATCGCGCTGACGTCCAAGGGACTGAGCACGATCAAGGAGGCCGCGCCCGGGCACGTGGCCTCGGTACGCAGGCACTTCATCGACCTGCTCACGGAGGAGGAGCTGCGAACCCTTGCCCAGGTGTCGAGGACGGTCCTGGCGAGACTCGAATAATTGCTGGACATATCGGACGTTGATCGGCTAACGTCCCTCCGCATGGGTTCTCTGTGATTTCTCGCGACGCGTTGAGCGCTGTCATGCCCGCCTCACGAGAATCCAGGATCTTTCATGCAACTAGCCCTATCTCACGTTTCCATGCGTTACGCCGGCCGGGTCGTGCTCGACCAGGTCTCGTTCACCGTCAAGCCCGGCGAGAAGGTCGGGGTCATCGGCGACAACGGCTCGGGTAAGTCGACGCTGCTCAGGCTGCTCGCAGGGCGCGCGAAACCGACCAACGGCACGATCACCGTGTCGGCGCCCGGCGGGGTCGGATACCTGCCGCAGACGCTCGAACTGCCGCCGACCGCCACCGTCCAGGACGCGATCGACGTGGCGCTGGCCGACATCCGCGCGCTCGCCGCCGAGATGCGCGCGATGGAAGACACGCTGACGCCCTCGCTGTTCGAGGAGTACGCGGCGTTGATCGCCCGCTTCGAGGCGCGCGGCGGGTACACCGCCGACGCCAGGGTGGACGTCGCGCTGCACGGGCTCGGGCTGCCGTCCCTGCCCAGGTCGCGGACGCTCGGCTCGCTGTCGGGCGGCGAGCGGTCGCGGCTCGCGCTGGCGGCGACGCTGGCGTCGGCTCCCGAACTGCTGCTGCTCGACGAGCCGACCAACGACCTCGACGACTCGGCGGTCGCCTGGCTCGAAGAGCACCTGCGCGGGCATCGGGGCACGGTCGTCGCCATCACCCACGACAGGGTGTTCCTCGACCGGATCACCTCGACGATCCTGGAGGTCGACCTGCGCCAGGTGCGCAGGTACGGCAACGGCTACACCGGGTACCTGGCGGCCAAGGCGGCCGAACGGGCGGCGTGGGCGCTGGCGCACGAGGAGTGGAAGGAAGAGCTGGCCAGGCACGCCGGGCTGGTGGAGGCGAACGCCGGCCGGATGGCGGCGATCCCTCGCAAGATGGTGAAGGCGGGGATGGGGACGGGTCAGTGGCGAGCCCGATCCCGCACCCACGGGGCGGCCGGCCGGATCCGGCAGTCGCTGCAGCGGGTGGAATGGCTACGCGCCAACCCCGTCCCCCCACCGCCCGAACCACTCCGCTTCGCCACCACCCCACCGATCACGGCCACCCCACCGATCACAACCCCAGCGACCACCGCCACCCCACCGGTCACCCCCGCCACCACCCCACCCGCCACCAGCCCATCCACGTCGCCTCCGGACACCCGCACCTCGTGGGTGGCCGCACCCTCGACGGGTGGTGGGGCCGCATCGAGCGGTCCATCAGCGATGGCGTCTCTCGAAGACACGCGTCAGCTCGCGTCTTCGGAGGCCGCGCCCTCGACGGGTGCGGCCGAGTCGAGCGGACGGCAGGCCACGGCGGAGGCAGGCGGGGCGCGGGTCGGTGGGCAGGGGGCCGCCTCGGCCGAGCCCCTGGTGGAGCTCGTCGGCCTCCGCGTCGGCGAGCGGCTGCGGATCCCCTCCCTGCGCATCCAGCCAGGCGAGCGGCTCCTCGTCACCGGCCCGAACGGCGCGGGCAAGACCACGCTCCTGCGGGTGCTGGCGGGCCTCGTCACCCCGGACTCAGGTTCGGTACGGCGACCGGCCAGGATCGGCTACCTCCGTCAGGAGGAGACCACCGCCAACCCTGGAGTCAGCCTGCTCAGGGCATACGCGGCAGGACGACCGGGCTCCCTGGACGAGCACGCCGACGCGCTGCTCGCCCTCGGCCTGTTCCGTCCCGCCGACCTGCGCACGACGGTGGGCGAGCTGTCGGTCGGCCAGCGCAGGCGGATCGAACTGGCCCGCCTGGTCAGCGACCCCGCCGACCTCCTGCTGCTGGACGAACCCACCAACCATCTGTCCCCGATGCTGGTGGAGGAGCTGGAGGAGGCCCTGGCGGGTTACTCGGGCGCGGTGGTCATGGTCACTCACGACCGCGGCACCCGGGCCTCGTTCACCGGGACCCACCTGGAACTGGCCGAAGGGACGATCACCAGCCACACCCTTCGCCAGTCCGACTCCGAGCCCGCCCACTCCCACCAACGACCCGCTCACCTCAAGGCCGCGACCCCCCACCGCGCCGCCTGACCCACCCGAGGCCGCCCCGACCACCACATCGGGGCGGCCTCCCGGTGCCGGTGGGGGATGTGGGTGGTGGGCTCCTGCCGGTCCTGGTGCCCGGGAGCTGGGGTCCTTTCGGTGGTGGGTGGGGTTCAAGGCACGTTACGGGTCGGTGCGGCGGAGGGCTTGGCCGATGTCGCCGACGCGGTCAGCCAGCAAGCCGATGGCGCCGACCGCGCGGGTCATCGGGTCGTCTGCGGCGCCGCCCAGCGCCTTGGTCCGCAGGTAAGCCGTCTTGATGTCGGCCCACCTCGCCGCCTGCTCACGGCTGAGCCGCCCGCGCAGTTCGGCCAGCTTGAGCAGGTTCGCCTCCGCTCCGGTGGTGAGGGTCTGCGCCTCGCCCAGGTAGTGGTCGTCGATCACCTGCTCCAGCTCCGCGTCGTTCATCACGGGCACGATGCGTTCGGCCAGCTTGTTCATGTTGCGGTAGGAGCCCTGCAGCCGGAACGGCGGCTCGGTCCGCGAGTCGTCGGACTGGGCGGCCGAGGCGATGTAGGCCTGGTTGTTGGCCAGCACCACCTCCTGCACTCTGACCAGCTTGCGCAGCACGCTGAGGATCTGGTCGAGCTCGACCTTGGTGTACGGGTGGCCGAGCTGGTCGGTGCGCACACCCTCCTCCCCGCGCGCGATGCGGACCAGTAGCTCGACGTCGCCCCTGTCGCGGGTGGACAGCGGGGCGAGGACCGGGTTGGAGGTGAGCGCGTTGTCGATGTAGCTGAGCGCGAACAGGTCGTCCTTGCCGGACAGCACGTCGCCGAGGTTCCAGACGTCGGCGCGGTTGGCGAGCATGTCGGGGATGCGGAAGCGTTGCCCCGACTCGGTGTACGGGTTGCCCGCCATGCACACGGCGAACCGCTTGCCGCGCAGGTCGTAGGTGCGGGTGCGGCCGTTCCACACGCCCTCGATGCGCCGCTGGGCGTCGCACAGCGAGATGAACTTCTGCAGCAGCTCGGGCGAGGTGTGCTGGATGTCGTCGAGGTAGAGCAGGGTGTTGTTGCCCGACTCCAGGGCGAAGGAGATCTTCTCGACCTCCTGCCTGGCGGTGGCGTCGGGCGCGTCGGCGGGGTCGAGCGAGGTGACCTCGTGGCCGAGCGCGGGCCCGTTGACCTTGACGAAGAGCAGCCCGAGGCGGCTGGCGACGTACTCCATGAGGGTCGTCTTGCCGTAGCCGGGAGGTGAGATGAGCAGCAGCAGGCCCATCTGGTCGGTGCGCTTGCCCTCGCCCGCCGCGCCGAGCTGTTTGGCGAGGTTGTCGCCGATCAGCGGCAGGTAGACCTCGTCGAGCAGCCGGTTGCGGACGAAGGCGCTCATGACCTTGGGCTTGTACTCCTCCAGCCTGAGCCGGTCGCGCTCCTGGGCGACGAGCTCGCCGCGGCGCTTCTGGTAGGCACGGTAGGCGGGGACGCGCTCGGTGCGGAACGCGCGCGTCCTGGCCAGCGTCTCGTCGAGGCGCAGCGTGAGGGCCCGGTCGGTGATCCGCGCGTGGGTGCCGAGCAGGCCGTCGACGGTGGCGGTGAGCGTGGCGCTGGAGTCGTGTCGCGGCAGCTCGCACAGCTGTACGGCCAGCGCCTCGGGAAGCTCGTCGGACCGGTCGAACGCGCTCAGCCACGCCCCTGCGAGCTGGATGCGGTCGGGCAGCGCGAGCGCCCGCAGGTCCTCCTCGAACTCGCGGGTGCGGGCGGGCCCGAGCGCCCGCCGGAACCGGTCGAGGATGTTCCTGGCCGCGGCACTGGTGACGAAGCCCTCGGGCTTGCCCGCGAGCTCCTCGACGAGGTATTCGCCGGCGAGCGCCACCACGGCGGGGTCCGCGCCGAACGCCTGCGGGGCGAGGAAGGCGGAGACGGCGGTGGAGAGCTCCGCCGCGAGCGCGTCGAGCGCCTCGATCTGGCCGAAGGCGTCACGAGCCCGCACCAGCGATGCGGCCCGGGTGGCCAATGTTTTACGTGAAACATCCTGGAGACCGAATGTCCAATAGAGCTGCGCGGCGGCGCGCGCCGCAGGAGGGTAGCGCAGCAGGCCCGCCCCCTCCTGGAGCCGCTGCAGCGCGGCGAGGATCGCGGTCGCGTCGTGGTCGTGGACGCCCCGCTCGTAGCCCTCGTCGTAACGCTCGTCCGCGGCCAGCCGTACCAGGGCCGCGAGGTCGGCGCCGGCCGGTACGGTCGGCAGCAGTGAGGCGGCCAGGTGCTCGGCCCTGTAGACGTCCGGCGTCTCGGAGACCAGCAGCTGGGACCAGAAGGGCCGGGTCTCGGCGAAGGAGTCGGGGGCGGGGGAGCGGTAGTCGGTGCCGGTGATCGAGAAGTGCATGGCGCCGTCGTGGGGCACCAGGGTCAGGTCGATCGGCTGGGTGTTGACGGCGAAGGCGTGGCGGCCGAGCCTGAGCGTCTCGCCGTCGGCGGAGAACAGGTCGAGGCGGTCGCGCAGCGCCCTGCCCGCCTCCTGCTGGGCGGCCTTGACCCGGCTGTCGAGCTCCTCGGCGCGCACGGAGGCGCCGAGGGCGCGCAGCTCGCCGGCGGACGAGCGGAGCTTGGCGACCATGGGGTCGGTCGCGAAGTAGGTGTTGATCTCGTCGAGGGAGGCCAGCGTCGACACGCGGCGGGTCACGCTGGCGAGGATGCGGTCGGTGGAGGCGGCGATGCGGTCGGCGCGCCTGGCCCTCTCGTCGAGCTGGGTCTGCTTGCGCGCCGAGAAGGCCTCGTAGACGTCTTCGCGCTTGGCCGTGAGCTGGGCGGCGAAGTCGTCGAACTCGCCGAAGCGCGACTCCAGCGTTTCGAGCTGGAGCATGAGGCGGCCGAGCTGTTCGTCGCAGCGTTCGGGGGTGTCGGCCATCGCCAGCGCCCCCGTGACGGCCTGGCCGAGCAGGGCGAACTCGGCGGCGAACGCGGCCCTGCCCTCCGCGGCGAGCAGCTGCCTGCGGCGGCCCTCGAGGACGGCGCGGGCGCGGTTGACCCCGCCGAGGACCTCGCCGATGCGTTCGAGGATGGAGGTGCGGACCGTGGCGTCGGCGATGTCGAGCGAGCCGACCACCTCGGTGACGACCTCGAGCCCCTCGGCCTGGGCGACGAGCCGCTCGGCGACGGGAGCCGCGGCGGAGACGGTGGCGATGTCGGCCGCGTCGGCCTCCAGCTGGGCGACGGCCGCGTGGTAGCCGGTGAACGCGTCGGCGCCCTCGAGGAACGACACCGCCCGCCTGCCCACCGACGTCAGCTCGTCGGCCATCGTGGCGGCGAGGGAGTCGAGGGCGGCCAGGTCGATGTAGCGGACCTCGCGCAGCGTCACCAGCCTGCCCTGGGCGCGGCGCAGGTCGGCCAGGCGGGAGACCCAGGCGTCGGCGGAGGTCGGCGACTCGCCGCGGGCCTGCCGTACCAAGGCCGTGGTGTCGGCGTTGGCGGTCTCCAGCGTGGCGGTGGCCTGGCGGGTGAGCTGGGCGACGTTCTCGTACTCGTCGAGGACCTGCTCGGCGGTGGCGCGGACGTCGCCGAGCGGGCCGCGAAGCCCCTGGTCGCCCAGCCAGTGGTAGTGGTCGAAGGCCCTGGTGCAGGCGGCGATCAGCGCCTCGAAGGTCGCCTCGGAGGGCGCCATCTCCTCGACCATGCGGGCCACCGACAGGCAGTCGGAGATGCCGCGCACCAGCTCGGCGTTGCCGATGCGCTCCAGCGGCCCGGTGCCCGTGGGCTGGGCGGCGGCGTAGGTGTCGGAGACGTACGGCGTCTGCCACACCTGCATCGGGTGGACGCGCGTCGGCTCCTCGGAGGTCGCCCTGAAGACCACCAGCGTGCCGTCGTCGAACAGGGAGTAGCCGTGGCACGGGAGCGGGGTGGCGACCTCCTTCCTGATCACGTTGTACGGCAGCAGCAGCGACCTGCCGTCGGCCCGCGCGTGGAAGACGTAGAGCACGTCCTCACCGTTGGGCGAGCGGATCACCCGCTCGAACTCCAGGTCGGCCACCTGGGTGTCGAAGGTCTTGGACACCCCTGTGGACAGGTAGTAGCCGCCGGGGAAGATGATGCCCTGGTCCTCGGGCAGCCGCTGGCAGGCGAGCGCGATGCCGTCGAGCCTGGTGACGGACTTGGTGCGGGTGTTGAAGACCAGGTGCCGCCACTCGGTCTCCTTGTACGGCTTGACGCGCAGCAGGATGAGCGGACCGATCCTGGCGTGGTCGACCTCGGCGTCGGCCAGCGACTGCAGCGGTTCGGCGACCGGCTCCTGATAGATGCCCTCGCCCGACTCCGTGTTGTTCTCGATCTTGATGGTGAGGTCGCCGCCGACCGTCTCGACGAACACCTCGTCGTAGATCGAGATGTGCGGGTGCCTGCCGAGCACGTGGTCGTCGCGCGTGGTCGGTGTCCACTCGAAGTCGTGCGAGGGCGGGAAGACGTGGTCGCGCTCGCCTCGGTTGTCCTGGTAGGAGGTCTCCCCGTGGATGTCGACGGCCCATCGCAGGACCCGCAGGTCGGTCGGCCCCGTCTGGAAGACGGCCAGCAGCTTGCCCTCCAGCCGACGCAGCTGGAGGAGCCTGGTCTCCTTGTAGTAGCGGTACAACTCCGCGAAGTCCTTCCGGAACGCCGGGTCGCTGAGCGCGCCCAACTGTTCCGCATCGAACCTGAACGCGTCGGCGTCGCGGCTGAACCTGTGGACGGAGAACACGTCGTCCACAGCCGTCTCCGGCTTCAGGCCGATGAACACGTTGTAGCCGAAGAGCATCAGGTCGCCGACCGAGACGATGTCGCGGGGGACGCAGTTGTTCTCCGTGCGGATCCGCTCGGTGCCGATCAGCCGGAGCTCGGCGCCGCCGAAGACCTTCAGCCGCTCCTGGTTGACCGCCTCCGCCGCCCGGGCCAGCTCCTTGGCCTGACCGGACAGCCGGTTGCGCAGCACCTCGTAGGTACCGGCCTCCAACAAGGCCGCACCCGACGAAGGCGAGGCCGCACCCGACGAAGGCGAGGCCGCACCCGACGAAGGCGAGGCCGCACCCGACGAAGGCGAAGCCGTACCCGACGAGGGCGAGGCCGTACCAGGAGAAAGCGGACCGGGGCCGCCGGAACCGGCGGCCCCCTCGTGGGCGGTCGTCACGTCAGCCCTTCACCGCTGTGAGCGCGGCCACCGACGACTCGGCCACGCCGAGCCTGCGCGCGTTCTCCAGGAGCTCGTGCAGCTTCGCCGTCTCGGGCCCGCCGTGCGAGATGAGCTGCATGAGCAGCGCCGACACCGACAGGTTCTTCACGTCCTCGGTGCTGATCCCGCCGACCAGCCTGGCCAGGTCGTCGGTCAGGCTCGCCGAACCGTTCAGGTACGGCTCGGCCAGCGTCCTGGTCACCGACGAGTGCTCGACGAACCCGTCGACGACCTTCGCCGCGGTGATCGACCCGACGACCCTGTCGAAGAACATGCTGTCGCCGCCGACGATGTCGATGTTGGCCTTGGACAGCCCCGCCGCCACGACGGTCGCCTGCGACTCGGCGACCTGCCGCTGCACGTCGATGTGCTTGAGCCTGATCTCCTTGTCGGCCTCGAGGCGAAGGCGGTACTCCTCGTGCGTCCTGGTCGCCTCGTCCATGGCGGCCATCGCCTTGGCCTTCTCGATCAGGCCCTCCGCCTCGGCCTTGAGCCGGTCGCCGGTGACCAGCGCCATCGCCTGCTCGCCCTCGGCCTGCGCCTTGAGCCGCTCGCCCTCGACCAGCGCCATCGCCTTGGCGCCCTCGGCCTCGGCCTTCAGCTTCTCGGCGGTCGCCATGGCCTCGGCGCGGCCGACCTTCTCGATGGCGTCGGCGTCGCGCTCCCGCACCTGGACGTCGGCCAGGCCCTTGGCCGCGGCCTCCGCCTGAAGGCCCTCGGCCAGCCTGATCTTGGCGCGCGCGTCCAGCTCGGCCGCCTGCTGCCTGGCCTCGGCGAGCGTGAGCTCCTCGCGCGCCTTGTGCCTGGCCGCCGCCTCGGCCGCCTCCGCGGCCTTGATGTCCTTGACCAGGCTCTCCTGGGCCTCGGCCTCGGCCTGGATGATCGTGGTCTGGCGCAGCCGCTCGGCCTCCTCGACGGCGCGCAGCTTCTTGATGTTCTCTTCCTGCTCGGCGACCGTCTTCTCCACCACGATCCGCTCGCGCACGACCTCGGCGATCGACCGCTTCTCGGTCTCGACCTCCTTGTCCTTGGCGATGCGCGACAGCTCGGTCTCCCGCTCGCGCGAGATGACCTCCAGCATGCGGTCCTTCTCGATCCGCTCGCTCTCGATGGCGATGACCCGCTCGCGGTTCTTCTCGGCGACGGCGATCTCGCGGTTGCGGTTCTCGGTCTGGACGCCGAGCTGCTCGTCGGTCTTGATGTGCGCGGCCTGCGCCTTGAGCCGCTCCTCGGCCTGCACGCGGGCGATCTCGGCCTCCTCGCGCGCCTTCATCGTCTCGATCTCGCGCCTCTGCTTGATCTCCGCGTCCGCCTGGCGGCGCTTCAGCTCGAGGATGGCCTCGGCGGCGTCGACGTTCTGGCGGGTGATCTCCTTCTCCTCGCTGCGCCTGAACTCGTTGGTCCGCACGTTCTCGTTGGCGGTCAGCTCGGTGATCTTGCGGATGCCCTGGGCGTCGAGGATGTTGGCGGGGTCGAGCTTGGCCATCGGCGTCTGCTCCAGGTAGTCGATCGCCGCGTCCTCCAGGCTGTAGCCGTTGAGATCGGTGCCGATGACCTGGATGATCTGGTCGCGGAACTCGTCGCGCTTGGTGTAGAGGTCGACGAAGTCGAGCTGCTTGCCGACGGTCTTGAGCGCCTCGGAGAACTTCGCGTTGAACAGCGCCTGGAGAGTGGTCTCGTCGCTGGCCCGCTCGGTGCCGATGGCCTGCGCCACCTTGATGACGTCCTCGACGGTCTTGTTCACCCTCACGAAGAACGTGATGCGGATGTCGGCCCTGATGTTGTCGCGGCAGATCAGCCCTTCGGCTCCGGTTCGCGCGATCTCGATGGTCTTCACCGAGATGTCCATGACCTCGGCCTTGTGCAGGACAGGTAAGACGACGGCGCCGGTGAAGGTCACGTCGACCCTGCGGACCTTGGAGACGATGAGCGCCTTGCCCTGTTCGACCTTTCTGAACAGCCGGCTGATCGCGAAGAGCAGCCCGATGACGACGATCACGATGACGGCCAGCAGAATGCCGAAACCGGTTGAGATGACACTCATGAGTGGTCCTCCATGACGTAGAAGAACTCGCCCTCTGCGTCGTAGTCGAAGATCAACGCGGTCTGGCCGCGGATGAGCAGGTCGCCGCCTGTGGTCCTGACCTGGACGACGGCCGACGAGCCGTCGGAGGCGGTGACCTCGGCCTGGCCGAAGGTCGCGTCGGCCCTGCCGGTGCGCACCACGCACCGCCGGCCGACGAAGTCGTGGCGGGAGGGCTCCTTCCCGTCGGGAAAGAGCCTGCGCATGGGGATGATCAGTAGTTTCGTGCCCGCCCATCCGGTCGCCAGCGCCGCGGCGAGCACCAGCGGCCCGCCGCCGAGGAGTACCACTCCTGCCAGGCTCACGAACCACGAAAGGGCGACGAACAGCGAGAAGGAGACGGTCGCGGGGATGCCGCCGAGGCCGAGCGGGAGCTGCACGCCGTCGAGGTCGACGTCACCGCCCACGAACATGACCACGAGCCAGTAGCCGACGACCACGACAAGTAGGAAGCTGAAGAGCACGGCTGGGAAGGCCAGCGCGGCGTCGACGAATGCGGGCATCGGCTCCCTCGGATAAAAGCCCCCGTAATGGGGCGAATATATCCGTGGGTGGGTTGCAGATCGCTTGAAAAACGCTTAATGCCCCGGTACGGCCAGCCCCGTCTCGTAGGCGACGATGACCGCCTGCACCCTGTCGCGCAGGCCGAGTTTGGTGAGCACGTTGCTCACGTGCGTCTTCACGGTGTGCTCGCTGAGGACCATCTCCGCGGCGATCTCGGCGTTCGACAGCCCGCGGGCGATCAGCGCGAGCGTCTCCTGCTCCCTGGTCGTGAGGACGGCGAGCCGCTCCGCCGACACCGCCGCCGCCGCGGGGCGGGAGGTGAACTCGGCGATCAGGCGGCTGGTGACGGTGGGCGCGAGGAGGGATTCCCCCGCGGCGACCACCCGGACCGCGTTGACCAGGTCGTCCCTGCGCACGTCCTTCAGCAGGAACCCGCTCGCGCCCGCCCGCAGGGCGTCGTAGACGTAGTCGTCGAGGTCGAAGGTGGTGAGCATGAGGACCTTGGTCTCCCGCCCCACCAGCCTGGCCGCCTCGATGCCGTCCATTCTGGGCATGCGGATGTCGAGCAGCAGGACGTCGGGCCGGTGCTCGCGGACCAGCGCGACGGCCTCGATGCCGTCGCTCGCCTCGGCCACCACGTCGATGTCGGGCTGGGCGTCGAGGATCATGCTGAACCCGCCGCGCACGAGCTCCTGGTCGTCGGCGACCACCACCCTGATGCTCATCGGTTCACTCCTTGATTCACGTGTTGATTCACGGGCCGCGCTCGGGGGTGAGCGGGAGCCGTACCGAGACCTGGAATCCCGGGGCATCCGTGCGCGGGCCCGCGGTCGCGGTGCCACCGCAGGCGGCGGCGCGCTCGCGGATGCCGATGAGGCCGTTGCCGCCCGAGGGCAGCGCCAGGCCGGAGCCCGCGCCGTCGTCGGTGACCTCGATCGACAGGGCGTCGTCGGTCCAGCGGAGGACGAGGTCGGCGCGGGAGGCCCCGGCGTGCTTGACGACGTTGGTGATCGACTCCTGCGCGATCCGGTACACCGCCACCTCGAGGTCTGGCTGCAGGGCGCGGGCCGTGCCGTACACGTGGAGGGAGACCGGCAGCGGCACCTGGGACACCAGCGAGGAGAGGTCGGCGATCGTGGGCTGCGGAGCGCGCGGACCTTCCTCCTCCTTGAGCACGCCGAGCATGCGGCGCAGCTGGACCATCGCGTCGCGTCCCGCGGTGGCGATGGCGTCGAAGGCGGCCTCCGCGCGGGCCGGGTTGCTCCTGACCACCACCGGGCCGGCCTCGGCCTGGACGACCATCAGGCTGACCGCGTGCGCGAGGATGTCGTGCATGTCGCGGGCGATCCTGGCCCTTTCGAGCTCGGCGGCGCGCTCGGCCTCCAATTCCCGCTCCCTTTCCAGCTGTACGGCACGCTCCTCCAGCGCGGCGGCGTACGCCCGTGACGTGGCGGTGGCCCTGCCGACGGCGTAGGCGGCGACGGCGCCCACGGTGCCGCGCACGGCGGTCTCCGACGAGCCGACCAGCAGCAGACCGCCGCCCACCGTGATGAGCAGGACCGCCACCCTCTGCCAGCCGCGCGCGTAGGCGGCGACGGTGTACATGCTGATCAGGCTGGCGTACCAGACCGGCTGGGCGGGGACCGAGTCGACCAGGTCGTAGAGGGAGAGCGCGCCGACCGTCGCCAGCATGCTCGTCACGGGAGCCTTCCGCCGCCAGATCAGCGGAAGCACGGACGCGACCACGACCACGTAGCCCCACCAGTGCCATGGCTCACCCGACCATCGCTCCCCGCCGAGGAACGGCCAGAGCTGGATGATCAGCACCAGGGCGGTCAGCGCGAGGTCCACCTGCAGCGGTGGGAGCGCGCGGAAGCGCTCCTTGAGGTGGGCGATTTGCGGCAGATCCGACACAGCGTCCAATCTTCCTCCTTTCTGAGGATGCTCCATGCCATGGTCGGCGACCGGGCGGGGGCCGCGGATCGCCGGTGGGAGCGGTCTGTGCTCGCTCTCAAGAGGGATCCGACGTGCCCGGGATTGACCTCAAGTTCGGTTGAGGTCGCAGAGTGGGGTGACTGACACGAGGAGTTGATCGAGATGAAGGCAGCCGCGTTCGCGACCCCAGGTGGGCCCGACGTACTTCAGGTGATGGAGATCGAGACCCCGCAGGCGGGTCCCGGCCAGGTGAGGGTGCGGGTCAAGGCGGCGGGTGTGCAGCCGTACGACGCGGCCGTGCGCGCCGGATGGACGCCGCCAGGCGTGACGGGCGAACTGCCGCGCATCCCGGGCAACGAGTTCGCGGGCGTGGTCGACCAGGTGGGCTCGGACGTCACGGGGTTCGCCGAGGGCGACGAGGTGCTCGGCTTCTCCCAGTTGAACAGCTACGCCGAGTACATCGTGGTCGGCGCCGACCAGGTGGCGCCCAAGCCCGCTGGGGTGCCGTGGGCGGTGGCAGGCAGCCTGACGGCCGGGGTGCAGACGGCGGAGCTCTCCCTGATCGCGATCGGGCTGAAGGAGGGCGAGACGCTGCTGGTGCACGGGGCGTCGGGCTCCGTGGGGACGGCGGCGGTGCAGATCGCCCGCAGGCTCGGCGCCAGGGTGATCGGGACCGGCAGGGAGGAGAACCACGACTACCTTCGCTCGCTCGGTGCGATCCCTGTCACCTACGGCGACGGGCTGGCCGACAGGGTCAGGGCGCTCGGCCAGGTGGACGCGGTGCTCGACGGAGCGGGAGGACACGCACTCGAGGTGTCGCTCGACCTGGTGAAGGACCCCGCGAGGATCGTCACGCTGGTGGAGCACGGCAGGGCGGCCGAGCTGGGGGTGCGGCTGGTCCAGGCGGGCCGTACGGCCGAGCGGCTCGGCAGGTACGCGGAGCTGATCGCCAAGGGCGGGTTCACGTGGCTGGTCCGCCGCACGTTCCCCCTCGAGCGTGCCGCCGACGCGCACAGGGAGATCGAGACCGGCCACGGAAGGGGCAAGCTCGTCATCGAAATCCCCTGACCCCGCGCCGTCTTCCCGGCCGCGACCTCGCGCCCGCCGTCCCCACACCTGGACCTCAGCCCCGCACTGAGGTCCCGGGACGGTGGGCCTGACTGCGGGCTGGGGTCCCTCAGAGGGAGTCGTTCGGCGCCGAGGCAGGGTCCGGCGTCGGTTGGCGGGATCTTAGCGATAGGCGGCTTTCCCGCCACTGTCTCGGGTGCCGACCCGCGGGCCACCATGGGTGCGTACCAACCGGTCAGAGAAGGGAAGCCCCCGATGTCCGCTGTCACCTCCACCCCCGCCGCCGACAACGCCGTCGCGCTCGCGCACTTCGCGGCGCGGCTCGCGTTCGAGACCGACGTGTCCGACGTCGCGGCCGACCTCGCCGACCGGGTCCCCGGCGTCGTGGTGATCGACTCGCGGAGTCTGGAGAGCTGGAACCAGGGCCACATCGAGGGCGCCGTCCACCTGCCGACCGCCGAGATCGCCGCCAGGGCAGCCGGCCTGGTGCCCGCGGACGTGACCGTGGTGACCTACTGCTGGGGCCCGGGGTGCAACGGCGCCACCAGGGCCGCGCTGGAGTTCGCCAAGCTCGGCTACCGGGTGAAGGAGATGCTCGGCGGCTTCGAGTACTGGGCGCGTGAGGGCTTCCCCGTCGAGACCGCCGGCGGCGTGACCAGGAACCCCATCGACCCGCTCACCGCCCCCGTGTCCGGGATCGCCTGCGCCTGCTGAGCTCCGCGGAGCCAGGGCCGGGTTGGCGCCCCCGGCTGGAACACGGCGGCCGGGGGCGATCATGTTCTACCCTCGTCCGGCGTGCGTCAATCACCGAGATCACGTGCCCGCTGGCTGAAGCGCCCCACCTTGGCGCGATTGCCGCAGCTCTCCATGGAGCACCACCTTCGTCTGCCGGTCAGCGGCTCAGCAGGGCCTCTACGATGGCGATCTCGTCCTGGTTGATCCTGGCCTCGCCGTCCTTCAGGGACCACAGCCCGTTCTGCAGCAGGCGGCCGAGCGTCCACCCGATCGCCCGCTCCCGATCCAGCCCCAGGCCCTCGACCATCAGGTCGAACCGCCTGAGCGCCGTCCCGCGTACGTCCGTGGACGGCCAGCGGTTGCGCAGCGCGGGCATCAGCTCGAACCCGGGGTCGCCCACCAGTGGCTTGGGGTCGATGGCCAGCCACGGCTCGCGCGCCGCGGCCAGCACGTTGCTGAAGTGCAGGTCCCAGTGGAGCAGCCGGTCGCCGGGCTCGCCGACCAGCTCCCGCACCGCGGCCGCGCGCCATCGCCTCCGGCATGTTGGAGGATGCGCCCGGCCTGAGGGTCCGCATCCCCTCGGGCCCGGGGTGGGCGATCAGGCGGGCGAGCAGGTCGGTGAGGATGCGCAGCGCCTGCTCCACGTCGGGCATGTCGTCGAGCGAGCAGGACGAGCGACACCACTCCGTGCATCACCGCGCCGTCGGGGTGCAGGTCCCAGCGGTCGAGGAAGTGTTCGGCCAGGCCCGGCAGGTCGGCCGTCCAGGCGGCTCCCGCGTCGTCGGCGTACTTCAGGTGGTGAGCCGCCAGCTCCTCGGGGACCTCGATCATCAGAAGTGCCAGGGGAAAGGCGACCAGTCGGGCTCGCGCTTCTCCAGGAAGGAGTCGCGGCCCTCGGCGGCCTCGTCGGTCATGTAGGCGAGGCGGGTCGCCTCTCCCGCGAAGACCTGCTGGCCGACCAGTCCGTCGTCGATGAGGTTGAAGGAGTACTTCAGCATCCGCTGCGCAGTGGGCGACTTGCCGTTGATCTTCCGTGCCCATTCGAGCGCGGTGGACTCCAGCTCCTCGTGCGGGACGACCGCGTTGACCATGCCCATCCTGTGGGCGTCGGCCGCGGTGTAGGTGTCGCCGAGGAAGAAGATCTCGCGGGCGAACTTCTGGCCCACCTGGCGGGCCAGGTAGGCCGAGCCGAAGCCGCCGTCGAAGCTGGCCACGTCGGCGTCGGTCTGCTTGAAGCGCGCGTGCTCGGCGCTGGCGAGCGTGAGGTCGGACACGACGTGGAGGCTGTGCCCGCCGCCGGCCGCCCACCCGGGGACCACGCAGATGACGATCTTCGGCATGAAGCGGATGAGTCGCTGCACCTCGAGGATGTGCAGGCGGCCCGTCGAGGGGGTGCCGTCGGCGTACTGGTAGCCGTCCTTGCCCCTGATCCGCTGGTCACCACCCGAGCAGAAGGCCCAGCCGCCGTCCTTGGGCGAGGGTCCGTTGCCGGTGAGCAGCACGCAGCCCACGTCGGTGGTCTGCCTGGCGTGGTCGAACGCGCGGTAGAGCTCGTCGACGGTCTGCGGCCTGAAGGCGTTGCGCACCTCGGGCCGGTTGAAGGCGATGCGGACGGTGCCCTGGTCGACGGCTCGGTGGTAGGTGATGTCGGTGAAGTCGAAACCCTCGAGGACCTGCCAGGCCTTGGGGTCGAACAGCTCGGAGACCATGGTTCAAGAGCCTAACGGATCTGTTGCTCGGCCCATTCGGCCCATTCCCGCTGGGTCGTGGTGAAGCGCAGGCCCCACTCCAGCACGATCCTGCCGTAGACCGACAGGTTGTCGTCGCCCTCCTCGACCGCCGCCCTGATGCCCTCCAGCGCCTCGTGCCGCGAAGTGGCGACGGCGCCCTGCTCGCGCAGGTAGTCGCGAGCTTCGCCGGGGGAGAGCTGCCCTAGGAAGAAGACGCGGAGCAGCAGGTCGCTGCGGGCGGCGTGGAGCGGCGGGACCTCGGTCATCCAGTGACGCAGTTCGGCCGTGCCCTCCTCGGTGATGGCGTACTCCTTGCGCCCGCGCGGTCCCTCGGCGGTGACCGTGATCAGGCCGGAGTCGGCCAGCTTGCCGAGCTCGCCGTAGAGCTGGCTCTGTGTGGCGGGCCAGACGTTGGCCAGAGAGACGTCGAACAGCTTCATCAGGTCGGGCCAACACCCATGTCATCCACCACGCGGGCAAGATCCTGGCCCTGGTCGAGGCCGGCCTGCCGTACGAGATGACGAGCGAGCTGGGCACGGTCGGCCCCCGCGACTTCGGCGGCCGGCTGACCACCGGGATGACCGCGCACCCCAAGGAGTTGGACGGCGAACTGCACTTCTTCGGCTACGGCGTCGTGCCGCCCTACCTCACCTACCACCGCCTGGACGCGGCGGGCGAGCTGGTGGAGAGCAGGGCGGTCGAGGTGCCTGGGCCGACGATGATGCACGACTTCACGGTCACCGAGCACTACGTGATCTGGCTGGACCTGCCTGTCGTGTTCGACATGGAACGGCTCGGCAAGGGCATGCCGTTCAGCTGGAGCGACGCCTACGGCGCCCGCCTCGGCGTGATGGACAGGGCCGGCGTGACCCGCTGGTTCGACGTGGACCCCTGCTACGTCTTCCACGTCGGCAACGCCCGCGAGGACGCGCAGGGGCGTGTCGTGCTCGACGGCGTCCGCTACTCGCGCGACTACTTCAACCGCACGTGGAAGGTGATCGGCGGCTCGACCGACCCGACCCCGCAGGCGGGCGCGGCCGTCCTGCACCGATGGACGCTCGACCTCGACGGCGCGGTGAAGGAGGAGCAGCTGGACGACCGCAGCGTGGAGTTCCCCACGTTCAACGAGGACCGCCTCGGCCGCGCCAGCCGCTACCTCTACGCGGTCACCGGCGGCGAGGTGGTCAAGTACGACACCGAACGCGGCACCAGCACGATCACGCCGGTCGACGGGCACGCGGGTGAGGCGGTCTTCGTGCCGAGGGCCGGCGCCCGTGCCGAGGACGAGGGCTGGCTGATGTCCATCGTGGACGACAGGCTCCTCGTCCATGAGGCCACCGACCTGCACGAGGTCGCCTCCGTACGGCTACCGCGCCGCGTCCCCGCCGGGTTCCACGGCAGCTGGATCGCCGACTAGCCCACCGCCCGGCCCTCGGCCCTCAGCTCCGCCAGCAACTCCCCCTGGTCGGCGAGCATGTCCGTGAGGATGCGCCGCGCGTCGATGAGCAGATGGGCCACGTCTGGGCTGGAGAGTTCGTAGACGACGGTCGCCCCGTCGCGGGTGGCGCTCACTATCCCGGCTCTGCGGAGGACTGCCAGCTGCTGGGAGAGGCTCGAGGCCTCGACTTCGATCTCGTTGAGCAGATCGCGGACCGGTCTGGGACCCTGCCTGAGGAGTTCTAGCACCTGGATGCGCACGGGATGCCCGAGCGTGCGGAAGAAATCTGCCTTGGCCTGGTACAGCGGAACGGGCATGCAACTATCGTAATATAGCGAGTTGCACAATTCTTCAACTTGATAGGATGATGGCGGGCATCGAGGGAGTGGAGCCATGGGGCGAGGCAGAGCCAAGGCGAAGCAGACGAAGGTCGCTCGCGAGCTGAAGTACACCAACCACCAGATCGACTACGAGCGCCTGCGCGAAGAACTCGGCGCCGACTCGTCGAGGGACGAAACGGGGACCACGGAACCGTCGCGTGACTCCGCGACGTCCTCCGGGTGACCTTTATCACGGTATGACGGGCGATCAGCGGGGCATTGACCTGGCGTGATCGCCCGAAACGGGCAGATGGTCGCCGCGCTGGCCGTCACCCAGACCGCAGGCTACGGCGTGCTTTACTACGCCTTCTCGGTCTTTCTCCAGCCGATGCGGGTGGAGTTGCGGGCGAGCATCACCCAGGTGGCGGGCGCGCTGACGCTCGCCGTCCTGGTGTCGGGCCTGGTCGCGCCGCTGGTCGGGCGGATGCTCGACGCCAGGGGCGGCAGGGCGTTGATGACGGTCGGCTCGCTGCTGGGTGCGCTCGCGCTGCTGGCCTGGTCGCGGGTCGGGTCGCTGGTCCAGCTCTACTTGGTGCTCGCGGCCGTCGGCCTGTCGTCGGCGATGGTCCTCTACGAGGCCGCGTTCGCCGTGGTCGTGGCCTGGTACGACACCGCCCGCAGGGCGCGGGCGCTGCTGGCGGTCACGATCGTGGCGGGGTTCGCCTCCAGCGTCTTCATGCCGTTGACGGGCCTGCTCGTCGATCGGTACGGCTGGCGGTCCGCCCTGGTGGTGCTCGGCCTCGGCTACGGCCTGGTCGCCGTCCCCCTGCACTGGCTGACGCTGCGCGACAGGACCTCGGTGGCGCCCGAGCCCGGCTACGTCAGGGGCGCGCTGCGCGAACGGCCCTTCTGGCTGCTGGCCGCCGCGTTCCTGAGCCAGACCGGCGCGGTCGCGGTCATCGGCGTCCTGCTGGTGACGTACCTGATCGTGCTCGGTCATTCCGCGCTGTTCGCCGCCACCGTCGCGGGGCTGCTCGGCGTGCTGTCGGTCACGGGCCGCCTGGTCACCACCGGGCTGCAGGCCCGCTGGCCGACCGCGCTCGTCGCCGCCGCCGTGTTCGCGCTGCAGGGTGTCGCCGCGGCGCTGCTTCCCCTGGTCGGTCATACGGTGGCGGGCGCGATCGGCGCCGTCACCCTGTTCGGCCTGGGCTTCGGCGTCGGCACCCTGGCGCGCCCCGCGCTGCTGGCCGACCGCTACGACACGGCCGTCTACGCCACGCTCAGCGGCGCGCTGGCGCTGCCCATCACCGTCTCCAAGGCGGTGGCTCCCCTGGTGGCCGCCGCTGGGGCACAGGTCTTCGGGTATCCCGCGGTGATGGCGGGGGTGTGCGCCGCCTGCCTGGCCGGCGCGACCTGCCTGGTCGGCTACGAGCGCGTGGCGTGAAACGCGGGTCGGCTACGAGCGCGTGGCGTGAAACGCGGGTCGGCTACGAGCGCGTGGTGTCAACGCCGGTCGGCTACGAGCGCGTGGTGTCAACGCCGGTCGGCTACGAGCGCGTGGCGGGCACGCGGTCCCCGCTCTCGATGCGCTTCGCCGTACGGTCGGCGGTGGCCGCGGCCCACGCGCTGGTGGTGAGGCCGCCGACGACCAGCACCGTGGCCCCGCAGCCCGCGATGATCCACCAGGCGGTGTTGCCGCTGGCCGAGGCAGGGCCCGTGGCGGCGATCACCGAGCCGATGACCGCGACTCCCAGCGATATGCCGATCTGGCGGCTGGTCGAGGTGATGGCCGCGGCGACTCCCGCCTGCTCACGCGGCATGCCGGACACCGCGGTGTTCGTGATCGGCGCGTTGACCAGCCCGAAGCCCATCCCGAACAGGACGTAGGCGGTGAACATCAGCGGGTCGGACCGCCAGGCGCCGAACCCGGCGAACAGCACCCCGCTGGCCGCCATGGCCAGGCCCGCCAGCATCGTCGGCAGCCTGGGGCCCCGGCTGCCGACGATCCGCCCCGACACCGGCGCGAAGACCAGCGTCATCGAGGCCATGGGAAGCATGTAGAGACCCGCGTGGAGCGCGTCCAGGCCGCGCACCTCCTGCAGGTAGAGCGTGTTGATGAACAGGAACCCGCCCAGCGCCGCGAACGCGCTGACAGCGAGCACGGTCGCCCCGCTGAACGGCGCGCTGCGGAAGAAGCGCACGTCGATGAGCGGCTCGACCCTGCGCGGCTCGTAGATCAGCAGCCCCACCAGCGAGAGCGCCGCCAGAGCGAAACAGCCGAGGATGAGCGGCGAGGACCAGCCCTTCGCCGGCGCCTCGATGATGCCGAACGTCAGCGAGCCCAGCAGCGCGATCACCAGGAGCTGACCGACCGGGTCGAACCTGCGCGCCCTCGGCGCCTTGGACTCGGGCACGAACAGCGTGGTCAGGATCAGGGCGGCGATGCCGAGCGGCAGGTTGAGCCAGAAGATGGAGCGCCAGCCGAGCGTGTCCACCAGCAGCCCGCCCGCCAACGGCCCCGCCGCCATGCTGATGCCCACCACGCCGCCCCAGACGCCGATGGCCCTGGCCCGCTCGCGCGGGTCGGTGAAGACGTTGGTGATGATCGACATCGCCACCGGGTTCAGCATCGACCCGCCCACGGCCTGGATCATCCTGAAGACGACCAGCCACCCCATGCCGGGCGCGAGGCTGCACAGCACCGAGCCCAGCGTGAAGAGCAGCAGGCCGATCTGGAACACCCTGCGGCGGCCGTACCTGTCGGCGGTGGAGCCCGACAGCATGAGCAGCGAGGCCAGCACGAGGGTGTAGGCGTCGATCGTCCACTGCAGGGCGGAGATGGGAGCGTCGAACTCCCGCCGCATGGACGGCAGCGCCACATTGAGGACCGTACTGTCGAGGCTGACGATCAGCAGGCTCATGCAGCAGATCGCCAGCACCAGCATCCTGCGGCGATAGGTCACCTCTGCACAGTAACCGTGTGCCTCAGGATGGCCTCGGCCAGGGTCTCGTGCACCTGCGGCGCGAGCATGTGACCCATGCCCTCCACCATCAGCAGCTCCGCCCCCGGGATGGCCTCGGCGATGAGCGCGCCGTGGCCCGGCTTGGCGGGCTCGTGCGTGCCCTCGATGACCAGCGTGGGCGCCTTCACCGTGTGGAGCACGCCCACGGGTTCGAAGGCCATGTCGGCCGCCGCCGCGAGCCGGTGGTTGGCGAGGGCGGACAGGTCGAGGGCCCGCTCGTGGAGCCGCTCGGCCTGGCGGCGCTCCTCGTCCTCGTCGAACGGGAGCCCGCCGCCGGAGAGCACCCTGGCCTCGGCGAGCTGGAAGTCGATCTGCTCCCGCCTGGTCGCGGGCGGGGGAGCGGTGATCATCTTCCGGTAGAACTCCACGAACGCGGGCGTGGGAGGAGGCAGGCTGCCCTCCGGCTGCTCCTCGCCCATGAGGGCGCGCATGATGGTCATCCCCTCCTGCCTGCCCAGGGGCGAGGAGCCGATCGCCGTCAGCGTCGTCACCCGCTCGGGATGCTCGACGGCGATCCACTGGGCGAGCACGCCGCCGGCCGAGTGGCCGACGAGGTGCGCCGACTCGATGCCGTGGGCGTCGAGCACGGCCAGCGCGTCGTTCTTGATGTCGTGCCAGGTGTAGGGGTCGGTCGCGAAGTCGATCGTCTGGGAACGGCCGGTGTCGCGGTGGTCGTAGCGGATCACCCTGCGCCCTCCCGCCGCCAGGCGGCCGACGAACGCGTCGGGCCAGCTCGCGGGGCCCTGTGACATGGAGCCTGCGATGAGCAGGACGGGCGGGTGGGCGGTGTCGCCGAACTCTTCGATGCAGAGCGTGTTTTGCATTGCTAGAGCATCTCTTGGTGGGAGTCGCCTGCCATCCGTAGGACTACTAGTGCCAGTTCGGTACGGGAGCTGACACCGAGTTTCGGATAGATCTTGTAGAGGTGGTACTCCACCGTGCGCGGGCTGAGGAACAACTGCGCGGCCACCTCCTTGCTGGACGCGCCCGCCGCCACCAGCTTGGCGATGCGCAGCTCCTGCGGGGTGAGCGTGCCCAGCGCGTCACGCTCCGGCATGGACCGCGTCTCGCCCGCCGCACGCAGCTCGTCGCCTGCCCTGTGCGCCCACGGGTCGGCTCCCGCCCGCTCGAACGTCTCCATCGCGTAGCGCAGGTGCGGGCGGGCGTCGCCGGGGCGGTGCAGCCTGCGCAGGCGCTCGCCGTACAGGAGGGCGGTCCTGGCCCGCTCGAAGCCCTCGGGATGCAGGCCCATGGCCTCGTCGAAGGCGGCGTCATCGCCGGTCAGCGCTCTGCACCTGGCCAGCAGCGCCTTCGCCTGCGGGGTGCGGGCGTCGGCCGACCAGTGCTCGTAGGCGGTGTAGGCGGCGCGGGCCGCGTCCAGCTCGCCGCAGCCGGCCGCGGCCTCCACCCGGTCGGGCGTCGAGCGCCAGACGGCCGTGGGATGCCCTGTCGCGGCCAGCGCGGTGAACCGGTCGTGGGCCGCCGCGTGGCGTCCCATCCCCAGGTCGAGCAGGCCGAGCGCGTAGCGGGCCGTGCTCACGCGCAGTCCGACGCGGTGCGGGATCGCGATCGCCAGCGCCTCGTGGGCGAAGCGCGCGCAGTCGTCCTCGCGTCCCTGGACCGCCGCGACCGCCGCCAGGTTGGCCAGGTGGGCGGCGACCGAGTTGGTGTAGCCGGCCTCGCGGGCCAGTTCGAGTCCCTCCTGCGCGATCGCCGCGCTGTGGGCGAACCTTCCCTCGAACCGCTCGGCCGTGGCCACGAACTCCAGCACCACGGGCAGCTGCCCCACCATGCCGGAGACCCTGGCGGCACGGCCCGCCCTGGCGGCCAGCTCGGCGGAGACATCGACCTCGCCCAGGTAGCTGGCCGCGGCCGAGGCCCACAGGAACTGCGCGGCGTCATCGAGCTCGCCGGTACGGCCCAGCGCCCCGCGCAGCAGCAGCGCCCCCTTGTCCCGGTCGCCGCCGAGCGTCGCGCCGATACCCGCCACCGCGTCGCGCAGGAAGCTCGGGGGAAAGGCTTCGGCGCGGCGGCCGATCGCCACGATCGCCTCGACGTCGCCCACGTACGAGGCCGCCTCCGACGCGTCGGCCAGCATCTCCAGCGTGTCGCCCGAGGCCAGGATGCGCAGCGCCTCGGCCGCGTCACCGGAGTTGAGCTCGAACCTGCCTCTGAGCTGCGCGAACTCTGGCCGGTCCGCGAGCGCTCTGGCCTCGGCCAGACAGCTCTCGGCCTGGCCTGGGCGCCCTCCGAGCCAGGCCGAGGTGGCTGCGGCGGCCAGCCGTACCGCGCGCCGCTCCCGCTCAGGCGTCAGCTCGGCCGCCCGCACCAGCGCGGTGGCCGCGTCGGCGTAGCCGCCGCGCGCTCTCGCCCGCTCGGCCGAGGCGGCCAGCTCGGCCGCGACCTCCTCGTCCTGGCCCACCGCCGCCGCCGCCCTGTGCCACGCGCGCCGGTCGGGATCGGCCACCTGTACGGCAAGCGCCTGGTGCACCTCACGCCGTCGCGCGCCGCTGGACTCCGCGTAGACGGCCGACCTGACCAGCGGGTGCCTGAACCTGATCGCCGAGTCGACGCTGATCAGGCCAGCCGCCTCCGCGGGACTGAGCGCGGGCTCGCCGGTGTCCGCGGCCTTCAGCACCACGTCGAGGTCGCCCCTGCCTTCGAGCGCGGCCACCAGAAGGAGCCTCCTGGTCTCCTCGGGCAGCCGCCGTACCTGCTCGCCGAAGATGCCCGCGCCCACCGGCAGCGGCTCGGGCAGCGGCGCCGTGCCGGCCAACTGGCCGGGCGTCAGCAGCTCCACCGTCTCGCGCAGAGCCAGCGGGTTGCCTCCGGTCAGCTCGACCAGGCGCTCCACCACCTCGCGCGCGGGCTCGGCGCGCTCGGTGAGGAGCGTGGCGGCGCTGTCCTGGTCGAGCCCGGTGAGGGACAGCTCGGGCAGGCCCGGCGTGCGCGTCTCCCCTCGTACGGCCAGCAGCATCGCGATGCGCTCGTTTCCCAGCCGCCTGGCCGCGAACAGCAGGGCGTCCGCCGAGGCCTGGTCGATCCACTGGAAGTCATCGACCACGACCAGCAGGCCTTCGGGTGCGGCGGCTTCGATCAGGAGGGAGAGGACGCCTGCCGCCACGAGGAACCGGTCGTCGCTGCGGGTGGCGGCCAGGCCCAACGCTCCCGCCACCGCGTCGCGCTGCGGCTCGGGGAGGGCGTCGAGCTCGGCGGTGACGGGGTGGAGGAGCTGGTGGAGCGCCGCGAACGCCAGCCCTGTCTCGCTCTCGGTGCCCGTGGCCTTCAGCACTCTCAGCCGGCCCGCCTCGACGGCCGCGTGTTCGACGAGCGCCGACTTGCCGATCCCTGCGTCGCCGCGGATGACGAGCGCCTGGCCCCGGCCCTTTCCCGCGGTGGACAGGAGGGCGGTGACGGTGGCTTGCTCGGCGGCTCTGCCGTACAGGATGTCTTTCTCGCGCACCCGCCTGAGCCTACGAGCCGTCGCCCGGTTACTTGGCACAGGCTATTGGAATGGAGTGTTCCGTTCTGCTATAGTAGAGACATGATCCTCACCGAGGCGCACGAAGCCCTCCGCACCGTCATCCGCAACGTTCCCGCCGACGGCTGGGAGCTGTCCACCCCCTGCGCCGAGTGGAACGTCACCCAGGTGCTCCAGCACGCCGCGGGCGACCAGATCGGCTACGCGGCGTTCATCACCGGCGGGCCGCTCCCCGAAGAGAACCCGTTCGCCCCCTCGGGCAAGCTGGCCGACGCTCCCGAAGAGGTGGCGGAGCGGGCGATGAAGGTTTCGGCCGACGCCTGGGCGACCGTTTCGCCCGACGCCCAGGAGGTCCCTGTCCCCGTGCCGCCGAACACGATGACCTACGCCCTCGGCATCGGGGCGTGCGCGCTCGACGCCGCCGTCCACGCGTGGGACATCGCGATGGCGACGGGGCAGCCCTCGCCGCTCACCCAGGCCATGGCCCGCGAGCTGCTGTCGATCGCGGAGCAGCACATCGAGCCGCTCAGGGCCTACGGCGTCTACGCCGCCGCCCTCGAGCGTCAGGACGGTGACGACGACGTGGCCGCCCTGCTGCGCTACCTCGGCCGCGACCCGCGCTGGACGGCCTGAGCCACGTGCCGGAACGGCGGGCGGCTCAGGCCTGCCCGCCTGCGCCGCGCCTGCGCCTGGCCGCGGCCAGCTCGCCCTTGAGCCTGTCGACCTCGGAGCGCAGGTCGCGCAGCTCCGTGCTCTCCGCCTCGGGCTGGGGCTCGCTCGCGCCGGCCTGCGGGGGCACGGCGTGCTTGCCCGCGCCCGCGTCCTCCTGGCCGCCGTCCGGCCCGCTCACGGTCTCGTGCGCGACGGGGCCCAAGGGGAGGTCGTGGACCGGGTCGGGACCGGGGGTGGGCGCGGGGCGAGCGGCGGCCGCGGGGGAGTACCGGGCAGTCGGCCTCTCCACGGTGAAGGGGCGGGCGGCGGAGGGATGGTCGGACACGCGTGAGACGATGACCGCCCCCGTCGGCACCGTGGGAGACGGGGGCGACTCCTCGTTGTCGATGCGTTCGTCCCGCGTGGCGGACCACCGGTTGAGCATGCCGTCGACACCGAGAAGGCCGCCGCCGAGCGCCAACAGCACCAGGCAGGTGGCCGCGAGCGCCACCACGAGCTCCCAGCCCGGTGTGCTGTTGAAAATGCCGTTGCGCGCCCCGACGAAGATCCCGGCTCCGGCCATGTCCACCAGCAGTGCGAGCGCCACGATCCGCACCCCGAGGCCGATGACGAGCATCGCCCCGCCGACGAGCTCGACACCGGTGGCGAATAGGGCGGCGAGCTGCGGGCTCGGCACGCCGAGCCGGGTGAAGCCGGCGGTCGTGCTGTCCATCCCCACGTGCCACTTCTGCAGGCCGTGAGCCATGAAGATGATGCCGACCATCACACGGGCGAGGAGCAGTGCGAGGTCGCTGCCGATTCTCTTAGTCATGAAGATCCTCCCGCTCCGTTCCTTCCCTCCTGTACCGCGAAAGCATTGGATGTCGGAATTTGTGAGGAGAGGTTTGACCTTGGCTATGCATGTCACAGATCCCATGTGCGGCGATTAACGAGGGGTGACCGGAAAATCGCCTGAGAGGGGGTTCTGGCGGCTTATGCTCCGGGCAGCATGGGTCGATGGAGCTCTTTCCCGCCATGCCGTACGAGGAGTGGCGCGAGACCAAGGACACCTTCCACAGGTTCGCGCAGATCGTCGGAAAGGTGCGCCTGGCCGCGAGCCCACGGCGTAACCACTGGTGGAACGTGCCCTTCCACCTGACAGGGCGTGGGCTCACCACCAGACCGATGGGTCTGCCTGATCCGTTCAGCATCGATTTCGACCTGGTCGGGCACCGCCTCGTCGTCGACAAGACGGACGGGCGCAGCGCGGAGTTCTCCCTGGTCGGCCAGTCGGTCGCCGGCTTCTACGCCAGGCTCTTCGAGATCCTCGACGACTTCGGGATCGGCGTGGAGATCCAGGCGGTGCCGTACGACATGGTGGACGGCACCCCGTTCGCCCAGGACACCAAGCACGCGGCCTACGACCCCGCGCTCGTCAACAGGTACTGGGTCGTCCTGTCGCAGGTCGCCCAGGTGCTCGAGCGCTTCGCCGCCGACTTCTGCGGCAAGACCAGCCCTGTGCACCACTTCTGGCACACCTTCGACCTCGCGGTCACCCGTTTCACCGGCAGGGTCGTCGGCGCCTCGTCCGACACCGACGCCGTGACCAGGGAGGCGTACAGCTGGGAGGTGATCAGCGCGGGCTTCTGGTTCGGCGACGAGGAACGGCCGTGGCCCGCGTTCTACTCCTACACCGCGCCCGAGCCGAAGGGCCTGAACGAGCAGCCGCTGTGGCCCGACTGGGCGGCCTGGATCCCGTCGAGAGGCAGCCACCTGGCGGTGCTGAAGTACGACGACGTCAGGGAGAGCGATGACCCGATCGCCACCGTGCTGGGCTTCCTCACCAGCGCCTACCAGGCGGGCGCCAAGCTGACCAGTTGCGACTCCGCCAAGTTCGCCAGCGTCGACGGCGTCACCGACCCCTACTACCGGGAACCGACCTGACCGGGGGCCTCAGAGGAGCGCCCTGCGCCTCAGCGCGGTCAGGCCCGCGGCGGTGAGCACCAACGTGAGCGCGCCCATGACGGCCACGGGGGCGAGCGCGAACTCCTCACCGGAGAGCACCATCGGCAGGTTGGGGAAGGGCACGAAGTACTTGGCGATCCAGTAGTCGATGCCGACGATCGGGCCGAGCACCTCGCCGAAGAGGTTGACGAACAGGAAGGCCGCCCAGCTGAGGCCGGCCGCGGCCTTGGGCAGCAGGCCGAAGGCGAGCACGCCGACCCCCGCCAGCACCCACACGGCCGGCACCTGCACCAGCGTGCCCGGCAGGACGCCCAGCGGGTCGCCGACTGCCAGCCCCATCGCCAGCCCGGACGCCGCGAGGATCACCACGCTGCCGCCGAGGGCGAACACCAGGTGGCTCCAGGCCCAGCGCAGGCGGCCGACCGGGGTGGCCAGGAGCAGTTCGGCGCGTCCCGCGACCTCCTCGTTGCGCAGGCGGAGGAGGGCGAGGAGCGGGTAGAGCGCGGCGACGTAGCCGAGGCTGAGCGCGATCAGCCACAGGTAGGCCTCCGTCATGGTGGCCCCTTCACCCGCGGTGTAGCGGCGCAGGAACTCCTCGACCGCGGCGCCCTGCCTGGATACCTCAGGGATCGACAGCGCAAGCGCGCCCAGCACCAGGCCCGCGATCGTGTACCCGATGGTCCACCCGGTCAGCAGGCCCCGCTGCAGCCGCCATGCCAGGGCCAGCGGGCCGCGCAGCGAGGTGGATCCGGCGGGGCCCGGCCGCTGCGCGATGACGCCGTGGCCGACGTCGCGGCGCGCGGCCAGCCGGTAGGCGACGGCGACGGTCAGCGTGGTCAGCGCGAGGCTGGGGAGCAGGGCCGCCCAGTTGTCGTCACCGTACGGCTTGACCAGGTGGCTCCATCCCTGCGGCGAGAGCCACTTGAGCGCGGTCAGGCCGCTGCCGTCGGCGATGAAGCGCAGCAGGTAGCTGACACCGAGCCCGAGCGAGGCGAGCCCGATGGCGGTGCGCGCCCCCTCGGTGAGCTGCGCGGCCAGCGCGCCGACGCCGGTGAAGACGAGCCCGATCGCGGTGATCGCGGCGCCGAAGGCCAGCGAGCCCGGCAGCTCGAAGCCCATCGCGGCCATCGAGAGGGCCACCAGCAGGCCCGCCAGCCCCATGGTGGACGCGGTGACCGTCAGCGCGGCGGTCAGCGGCGCGAGCCTGCCGATCACGCCCGCGCCCACGAGCTCGGCCCTGCCCGACTCCTCCTCCGCGCGGGTGTGCCTGACCACCGTGAGGACGGCGAGCAGGGCGATGATCGTGTAGATCGCGTCGGCGTTCTTCCACACCGCCATCCCGGCCACCGTGGGCGAGTAGACCTCGCCCGCGAACGCGATCAGCGCCTTGTTGGCGGCCATCTCCCTGGCGAAGTCGCCGATCGACGGGAGGGTGGTCGCGTACCTGTTGGCCTGCCCCGCCGCCAGTACGGCCAGCAGCACCATCCACATCGGCGCGATGACCCGTTCGCGGCGCAGGATCAGCTTGACGAGAGTCTTCATCGGTCGCTCTTCTCCGAGTAGTGCCGCATGAACAGGTCTTCGAGCGACGGCGGCTGGCTGACGAGGCTGACGATCCCCGCCTCGGCCAGACGGCGCATCACCTTGTCGAGGTCCTCGTCGGCCACCTGGAAGGTGACCCGCTCGCCCTCGACAGCCAAGCCGCGCGCCCACGGCAGGTCGGGCACGGGGCCCGACAGCGTGGCGGTGATCCTGGTCATCGTCAGGTGCCGAAGCTCGGCCAGGGTCCCCGACTCGACCGTGCGCCCCGCGCGGATGATGCTCACCCGGTCGCAGAGCGTCTCGACCTCCGACAGGATGTGGCTCGACAGCAGCACAGTCCTGCCGCGGTGCTTCTCCTCCAGGACGCACTGCTGGAAGACGGCCTCCATGAGCGGGTCGAGGCCCGAGGTCGGCTCGTCGAGGACGAGCAGGTCGGCCTCGGAGGCGAACGCCGCGACCAGCGCGACCTTCTGCCTGTTGCCCTTGGAGTAGGTCTTGGCCTTCTTGCGCGGGTCGAGCTCGAAGCGCTCCATCAGCTCCGCGCGCCTGGTGGCGTCGAGGCCGCCGCGCAGCCTGCCGAGCAGGTCGATCACCTCGCCGCCGGTCAGCGAAGGCCACAGGTTCACGTCGCCCGGCACGTAGGCCAGCCGCTTGTGCAGCTCGGTGGCGTCCTTCCACGGGTCGCCGCCGAGCAGGACGGCGGTGCCGGAGTCGGCCCGCATGAGACCGAGCAGGACGCGGATCGTGGTGGACTTGCCTGCGCCGTTCGGGCCGAGGAAGCCGTGCACCTCACCCGAGTTCACCTCGAGGTTCAGGCCGTCGAGGGCCTGGGCCTTGCCGAAGCTCTTGCGGAGCCCGTGGATGGAGATCGCGGTGTTCATGACTCGAAAATCTAGGAACACGGGAGATCAGTCGGTATCGGGCAGATGCCCAATGATGAGCGTGCGGATCCCGTCAGGCGTGCGGAGCGCGAACGTCATCCCCTCGACGAGTTCCAGGTCGTAGCCCACGATCTCGCCCCCGGCCGTGTGGACCGCGCCGCGCGGGTTGAGGCCGTGCAGCGACTGGCCCTCGCTCAGCTTCACCTCGCCGAACAGCGTCCCCGGGCGGAGTACGGGGCGCTCGACGGGGCCTGGCCGGTGGACGGTCTCGCGGAAGCCGTACCGGAGGGAGACCTCGCCTCCCGAGGCTTCGGCCATGGACGCGCTCATGGCGGCGCCTTCCATGATCACTGCAAGCTCCTCGCAGGACTGCGGCATCGTCCGCCGGAGGAAGCCCGGCCACACCGATCGGAACGTGACCTGCGGCAGCTGGCGGAGCACGCTCGCCCACACCGGATACGGCACGTCGTCCAGCCCCACCACCCCGACCCGCGAGTAGTCGAGCCCCAGAACTCTCACGGCCTCGGCGATGCCGTAGGCGTGCCTGGCGGCGCGCGGCTCCATCCATGGGGACCGCGCTCCCAGGCAGGCCGGGGCGCCGTGCCTGGGCACGATCGCGGTGGTGTCCGCGGCGTCGGTCAGGTAGGAGCCGTCGTAGGCGAGCACTGCCTCGACGTGCTCGGTGTCCATGAGGTCGCGCATGAGGGTCCAGCGGCGGTCCCGCTCGTCCAGGGAGAACATAGGCCGACGGTAGGAACCGGATGGGAATCGAGGTATCGGACATTCGCCCGATATGTTGCGTTCCATGTTGCATGGCCGTCAGAGAGAGCTGGACCGTCTCCGCGCGCTCGTCGCGGGCGCGAGGGAGGGGCACAGCGCCGCCCTCGTGATCCGGGCCGAACCGGGCACGGGCAAGACCGCTCTGCTCGACGCCGCCGCTCACAACGCGGGCATCCGCGTGCTGCGCGTCGAGGGTGTGGAGACGGAGGCCGAGCTGCCGTTCGCCGCGCTCCACCTCATCCTGCGCCCGCTGCTCGGCGGCCTCGACGCGCTGCCGCAGCCGCAGGCCGACGCGCTGCGCGGTGTGCTGGGGCTGGCCGCCAGGCCCGAGGGGCAGGACAGGTTCCTGACAGGACTGGCCACGCTGACGCTGCTGGCCGAGCAGGGCCCGCTGCTGTGCCTGCTGGACGACGCCCACTGGATCGACCGTGCCTCGCTGGACGCGCTCCTGTTCGCCGCCAGGCGGCTGGAGGCCGATGGCGTCGTGCTGGTCTTCGCGACCAGGAGCGTGGAGCGCGACCTCTTCACGACGGCGGGGCTACCCGAGCTGCGCCTGGAGGGGCTGGACCGGGCCGCCGCCCTGGAGGTGCTGGCCGAGCGCGCCCCCGGGCTGCCGCCCGCCACAAGGGACCGTGTCGTCGCCGAGTCGGGCGGCAATCCGCTCGCGCTGATCGAGCTGCCCCGGATGGAGGTCGACTCGCTGGCCGCGGGGCCGCTCCCGCTCCCGCACCGCCTCCAGGAGGCCTACCAGGAGCGCGTCTCCGCCCTGCCGTCCGACACCCGCATGTTGCTGCTCGCGCTGGCGGCCGAGGGCGAGCTCTCCGCCGCGCTCAGGGCGACGGGGCTGCCCATCGGCGCACTGGCCCCGGCCGAGCGGGCGGGCCTGGTCACCGGCGCGGACTTCCCACACCCGCTCGTGCGCGCCGCCGCCTACCAGAGCGCCTCCTTCGGCGAACGCGTCGCCGTCCATCGCGCGCTGGCGGACGTCACCTCGGACGAGCGCCGCGCCAGGCACCTGGCCGCCGCCGCCACGGGCCCCGACGAGGAGGTCGCCGCCGCGCTGGAGGCCGCGGCCGCGACCGCCCGCGAGGTCTCCGGGTACGGCGAGGCCGCCGCCGCGCTCGAACGCGCCGCCAGGCTCACCCCCGACCCGGCCGCACGGGCCCGCAGGCTCACCGCCGCCGCCGCGCTCGCCGCCGACTCGGGGCAGGGCGAGCGGGCCCGCGTCCTGCTCGACCAGTCGGCGCACCTCGGAGGGACCTCGCAGGAGCTGGTACGGCTGCGCGCCCGCCTGGAGTTCGAGCACGGCTCGCCCGAGTCCGCCTGGCGGCTCCTCCTCGACGCGGGACAGGACCTGCTGGTCGAGGCGGCGCGCGTCTCCTGGTCGGTCGGCGACGCCGAAGGGCTGCGGGCCGTCAGGGACCGCATGGGCGAGGGGCGTGCGGGCCTGGTCAGCGGCGCCGTGGAGCTGCTGTCCGCCGACCCTGGAACGGGCCTCGACCTGATCAGGCGACACCTCGGCCAGGCACCTGAACGCAGGGACGGCCTCCAGCTCAACCCCACCTCCCTCGCCCTGCTGTCAGGCGACTTCGCCACCGCCCGCGACCACCTGCAGGCGCTGGCAGCCGACCTGCGCTCCCGTGGCGCGATCGGCTGGCTGCCCGGTGTGCTCGCCGTCCTCGCGGAGGCCGAGACACTCCTGGGCTCCACCAAGACGGCAGAGACGACGGCGGCCGAGGCCCTGCGCATCGCCGAGGACACGGGGCAGCGCAGGCACGCGGTCGCGGCCCGCGGGCTGCTCGCCCACGCCGCGGCGCTGCGCGGCGAACAGCCTGGCGACGAGCTGAACGGCGACTGGGCCGAGCGCGCCCGCGCCGCCTACGACCTGGTCACCGGCAGGTGGGAGTCCGCGCTCGACAGACTCGGCCGCATGGCCCATCGCCCGCACGGCGCGTGCTTCGCCGCCGACCAGGTCGAGGCCGCCATCCGCGCGGGCCGTCCGGCCGGGGAGGCGCTCGGCAGGTACGAGAGCTGGGCACTGGCGTCGGGCGTGCCGTGGGTGCTCGCCGTACGGCAGCGCTGCCTCGCCATGCTCGCCGACGACCCGGAGGAGCACTACGAGCAGGCGGTCTCCTGCTCCGACCTGCCGCTTCAGCAGGCCAGGAGCAGGCTCCACTACGGCGAGTGGCTGCGCAGGTCCCGGCGGAAGAACGAGGCGAGGATCCAGCTCAGGTCGGCCATGGAGGCCTTCGAGCAGGCGGGGGCCGTGCCGTGGGCCGACCACTGCCGCGCCGAGCTCCGCGCGGCGGGCGAGGCCGTCGTCGCGCCCTCCGCGGACGACTCGCTGCGCGAGCTGACCCCGCAGGAGTTCCAGATCGTCAGGCTGGCGGCCACAGGGGCGACCAACAAGGAGATCGGCGCCCAGCTCTTCCTCAGCCCGAAGACCGTGGGCCATCATCTGTACCGGGCCTTCCCCAAGCTCGGCGTCTCCAACAGGACGGAATTGGCCCACTTGCACCTCACATAAGCCCATATAGTCGGGCGAATGTCCTCCCCCACCCCCTCGCGGCTGAGCTGGCTCGACGCCGTCAGAGGGCCTGCCGCGCTGGCCGTGGTCCTGCATCACGCGGGCTGGACCTACTTCCCAGGGCCGTGGGCGGAGGTCGACCGCAGGATCGACGTCGGCACCTGGGGCGTCTTCGTGTTCTTCCTGGTCAGTGGGTACATCATCCCCGCCTCCCTGGAGCGCCACGGCGACGTGCGGGCCTTCTGGGTCGGCAGGGGCCTGCGGCTGCTCCCGCTGCTGCTGGTGGCCATCGCGCTGGCGCTGCTGCTCGCGTACGGCGGCGCCTACGAGCTTCACCAGGGCCTCACCACCAAGCCCCTGTTCCTGGTCGCGCTCGGGAACGGGACGATGCTGCAGGAACTGCTCGGCGTGCCCGCCGTCATCGGCGTGATGTGGACCCTCTCGTACGAGATGGCGTTCTACCTGATCACCGTCGCGCTCTTCAGCACGGGCCACGCCCACAGGTCCGCCCCTGTCGCCGCCGCTCTGGCGCTGCTCGCCGTACCCCTGGGGCTGGTGCTGCCGGGGGCGGTGATCGGCGGGTGGCTCGCGCTGCTCGGGCTGCCCGTGCTCGCGGCCATCGCCGTGACCATGTGGGGGACAGGCCGGGTGCGTACGGCGGCGGCCGTGGCGGGCGGCGCGCTGGCGCTGGCGCTGGTGGCACTGGGCAGCAGGATCGGGGCGTGGCAGGGCCTGATCATCCTGGCGGTGATGTTCGCGGGCACGGCCGTGCACAGGGCGGAGCGCGGCCAGATCCGCTGGCGCACGGCCGCGGCGGCGCTGACAGTCGTTCTGGGGTGCGCGCTCTTCGCCAAGGACGACCCCGGCTGGGCCCCCGCGATCGTCGCGGCGGGAGCCTGCTTCGCGGCGTTCTTCGCGCTGCGGCACCTGTCCTACCCGCGGTGGCTGACCCACCTCGGGGTGATCAGCTACTCGACCTACCTGCTGCATCCGCTGCTGCTGCGGCTTCCCTCCGCCTGGTCGTATGTCCTCGTGCTGCTGCCGCTCGCGTACGTGACGCAGCGGTTCGTCGAGCTACCTGCCCAACGCCTGGCCAAGCGGCTGGCCTGGGCCCGCTCAGGAGGGCGTGCCGTACGCGGTGAGGAAGGCGCGCGCCCCTGACGCGGCGAAGGTCCCGAGCTCCTCGGCGGAGACGGCGTCGGTGCGGCCATGGAACATCACCCGGTTGCTGGGGATCCACAGCAGCAGCCCGGCGAAGTGGTTGGCCGCCGTCATCGGGTCCTCGACCTTCAGCAGCCCGCGCTCGTCGAGCCGGGCGAAGCAGCCGGCGACGGTCGCGATGGCGCGGCCGAAGCCGCGCTCCCAGTAGGCCCTGCCAAGGGCGGGGAAGCGGACCGCCTCGCCGATGACCAGCCGCCTGATCTGCTGCACGCGCGGATCCATGATCGTGGTGACGAACCTGCCGGCGAGCTCGTGGATCGCCCGCTCGACGTCGTCGGTCTCCGCGACCTGCTCCGAGATCTCGACGAAGGGGTCGTCCACCCGGTCGCCGACGTCCTCGATGATCGACCGGAACAGGTGCTCCTTGTCCTTGAACTGCTTGTAGACCGTCTGCTTCGAGACCGCGGCGAGCGCGGCCACCTGGTCCATGCTCGCGCCCACGTAGCCGTTCTCCAGGAACACGGCCAGGGCGGCATCCATGATCTGCTGACGTTTCGCGGCTGCCCGCGGTGTCAAGTCGGTCAATTCAGTTCTCCTCCCAGTACTAGACAGTACCGTACTGGTTGAGTACTGTACCGTCTAGTACCGCAGCTCCTCGAAGAAAGAAGGCACTCCCATGGCCACCGTCCACTCCGCCGACGGCACCGCGATCTCCTACGACAGGGTCGGCTCGGGCCCCGCGGTGATCCTCGTCGACGGCGCCACCGCCTACCGCGCCGTCAACCCCATGGCGGCCGAGCTCGCCGAGTTGCTGTCGCCCTCGTTCACCGTCTACACCTACGACCGCAGGGGCCGCGGTCAGAGCGGTGCCGCCGCCACCGACGTCACCGCGGCCGACTCCGTCGCCGCCGAGATCGCCGACCTCGACGCGCTGATCGCCGAAGCGGGAGGCGCCGCCGCCCTGTGCGGGGTCTCCTCCGGCGCCGTGCTCGCCCTGGAGGCCGCGCGCGCCGGCTCGCCGATCTCCCAACTCGCGCTCTACGAGCCGCCGTTCGTCGTGACCGGCGACCGTGCCCCGGTGCCCGACGACTACCGTCAGCGGCTCCAGGCCGCCGTCGCGGAGGGACGCCGCGGCGACGCGGCCGCGATGTTCCTCACGTACGCGGTCGGCATCCCCTCCGAGTACGTGGACGGCATGCGTCAGGGCCCGCACTGGCCGGGCATGGAGCAGATCGCCCACACCCTCTCCTACGACGCGGCCGTGATGGGGTCCACCATGTCGGGCGAGGTGAAGGAACTGGAGCGGTTCGCCGCCGTTCAGGTGCCCACGCTCGTGCTCTACGGCGGCAACACCGAGCCGTGGATCGCCGCGGCCGCCCAGGCGCTGGCCGAGGTGCTCCCCTCCGCCCTGCTCGACTCCCTCGAGGGGCAGGACCACCAGGTCGCGGCCGCCGCCATCGCCCCTTCGCTCAGCCGCTTCCTCGGCTAGCGGGCGGGCGCCGCCTGGATAATCGAGGCGTGAAGGGTCTGACCCGGCGATTATTCCTCCAGCTCGGCGCTGTGGCCGCGATCCCGGCCCAGGGGGAGGAGCCCTTCGTCCTGCTGCGCCGCCGCTGGCTGGAGGTAACGGCAGGGCTCGGCGCGGGCGGGCCGTACCGGGCCAGGCTGGGCGCGATGGCCGGCAGATACCGCGACAGCATGGCGCCGCGCGGCGGGTCGCTCTGGCCCGATCTGGCATTCCCCTCCTACACCGAGACGCCCGCGCGGCTGCAGGCCATGGCCCGCGCCTACGCGGTGGAGGGCGACGAGAGCCTGGCCGCGGCGGTCGCGACCGGCATCGACCACTACCGGCGCCAGGTGTACGCCGCGGGCGCTGACCCCACGGGCAACTGGTGGAACTGGCAGATCGGAATCCCCAAGCGGCTCCTCGACGCGGCCGTCCTGATCGGCCCGCACCTGACGGAGCAGCGGAGCGGGCCGCTGCGCGACGCCGTGGACCACTTCCTCCCCGAGTGCGTGCTGAGGGACTACGGCGGCACCAGCACGGGCGCCAACAGGGTGGACCAGTGCACGGTCATGCTGCTGCGCGCCGTCCTCGGCGCCGACCGGGGCAAGGCCGCGCTGGCCGCCTCCGCGCTCGCCCCCGTCTTCCCGTACGTCCATGAAGGCGACGGGATCTACAGGGACGGCTCGTTCATCCAGCACACGACCGTCCCTTACCAGGGCGGATACGGCCTGGTGCTGCTGTCGGGCCTGGCGACGCTGTTCGCGGTGCTGCGCGGAACGCCGTGGGAGCTCACCGACCAGAACGTCTTCGACGCGGTCGAGCGGTCCTTCGCGCCGTTCGTCCACGACGGCTTCTGCATGGACCTCGTCAGCGGCAGGGGGATCGGCAGGCGACCGTACGGCGACCACCGGAGAGGACACGAGCTCGCCTCCGCGATCCTGCTGCTGGGCGAGTCCGCCTCCGCCGCCGAGCGGGCCCGCTGGCAGGGCATGGTCAAGGGCTGGGTACGGCGCGCCGCCCACCGGCCCGCGCTCGACCTGGCCGCGCACGCCCGCCTCGCCGCGATCATGGACGACGACACGATCCCCGCGCTCCCCGAGCCCGCGGGACACCGGCTGCCTGCGATGAGCGCCCGCGCCGTCCACCGCAGGCCGGGCTGGTGCGCGGCGCTCAGCATGGCCTCCGCCACGATCGGCCACTACGAGCACGGCAACGGAGAGAACCTGCGCGGCTGGCACACCGGCTCGGGCCTGCTCTACTGGTGGGCCGACGGTCACGGCGAGCAGTACTCCGACTCCTTCTGGCAGACCGTCGACCCCTACCGCCTGCCAGGCACGACCGTCTCCACCGTGCCGCTGCCCGACGGCGCGGGCGGCGAGTGGGGCGACACCTGCCCGCAGGGCCGCTGGGTCGGCGGCGCCACCGACGGCATGTACGCCACGGTCGGCCAGCACCTCAACGGCCTGGAAAGCACGATGGAGGCCTTCAAGTCCTGGTTCTTCCTCGACGACGCGGTGGTCTGCATGGGCGCGGGGATCTCCAGCGGTGACGGCGTCCCCGTCGAGACCATCGTGGACAACCGCAGGACCGACGCGCCCCTCACCGTCGACGGCGTGGCCGGCTGGGCGCACCTGGAGGGTCACGGCGGCTACGTCCTGCCGTGCGCCCGCCTGCGCACCCTGCGCGAACGGCGAACCGGCGGCTCGGCGACGCGCGCCTACGTGACGCTCTGGCTCGACCACGGCGTCGACCCGAGGGCGGCCGGCTACCTCTACCTGCTCATGCCGGGCGCGAGCGCGGGAGCGACCATGGCGCGCGCGGCCGACCCCGAGTGGGCGCGCGTGCTGGCCAACACCGCCAGGCAGCAGGGCGTCCACATCTCCTCGCTGGGGATCACCGCGGTCAACTTCTGGAACGAGGGGGTCGCGGGAGCTCTCACCGCCTCCGCCCCCTGCGCGGTCCTGGTCAGGGAGGCAGGCGACGGCACGGTCACGGTCACCGTGTCGGACCCTCGCAGGGACCTGGACGAGCTGACGGTGACGTGGGACAGGCCGGTGGCCGAGGTGCTCCGCGGACACCCGCTGCTGTCGGCCGCCACCACGGGCCGGAAGCTCACGCTCGTCTGGGGGCGGCTGGCCGACGAGGGCGGCGGCTCGACGACGGTGACCGTACGGCTGGCCTAGCGGCAGCGCCCGTCTTCGGCAGGTCGTTGTCGTCCTTCTCCATGCCGTCCTCCTCGTGTCATCGTGGTCAGCCCGCAGGCGGCAGATCTCCCTCTCCGGGCAACCTTCTCGCGTGCCGCGGGCGTCGTCCGGGTGAACCGCGTAACCGAGGGAGGCTCCTGGATGGCGGACCGAGCGGATTACGACGCGTTCGTCGCGGCTCCGAACACGAGTCGGCGGGTACGGATCATCGCGTTCTGTGACGGGGACATCGCTGCCCGGTTCACCCTGGACGCCAGGGTGAACGGTCGCCTGACCATGCTCGGACGCCTCTGCGGCAGGGTGCCGAATCCGGATCGCGGGGGCTACGGGACCCTGGGAAGCGAGCGGCTCAGAGGGAAGACGGTGACGATCAGCGTCCGGGTGAAGACGGACATCCCCGAATTCCTCCGGCGTCCCGGCACTCTGACGCTCGCCGTCTACCAGGGCTGAGCGTCACATTTTTCCGCCGACCCGTGTCATGCCAGTGCCGAACCGCAACACACACCTCGAAAGGGCATGAGACATGCGGGCACGTATGAAGAACCCGGCCGTGATCCTCCCCGACGCCATGCCGGCCATCCAGTCGGTGTTCCAGGCCACCAAGAAGGGCGGGGTCGCCGAGGCCACGCTGGAGCTCGTCCACCTGCGCGTGAGCCAGATCAACGGATGCGGCGCCTGTGTCGACGCCGGCGCTCGCACCGCCAAGAAGGCCGGTGAGAGCGACGAGCGGCTCTGGTCGGTCGCGGCCTGGCGCGAGACCACGTACTTCACCGACGCGGAGCGCGCCGCGCTCGCGCTGGCCGAGGCGGCCACGCGGCTCAACGACACGTCCGACCCCGTGCCCGACGAGATCTGGGACGAGGCGGCCAGGCACTACGACGAGCAACAGCTGGCGGCCCTGATTCTCATGGTCGGCGTGACCAACCTCTTCAACCGCCTCAACGCCACCACCAGGCAGGTGGCGGCCGCCTGGGGGTAAGCCCCCGGCCGTCGACAGGGGATGCCGGCCTCACGCCCGGGGATGCGGGGAGCCCAGGTAGGGGAAGACGGGCAGTAGGTCGGTGTGGGGGCCGATGCCGTCGTTGGGGACCCTGCCGTTGGTGATCATCCCGATCCGGACGTCGGTGACGTCGTCGTCGAGCCTGCGGCCGTTGGGATAGGCGGCGGGCTCGGCCCTGTCGAAGCGGAGGATGTCCGGCAGGACGGTGGCCAGCCGGTCCCTGGCGGCTTCGGCGGTGTAGCCACCCGTGTGCTGGAGCACCGCGACCCACGCGTCCAGGTAGGCGGCCACGTCGTCGGCCGGTTCGCCGCGGTTGTAGTCGTCCTTGGCCCCTTCGGCGTTGAAGTAGGCCGTCAGCGACGGGTGGGCGCCACGATCCACCGAGACGAGCTCGCCGTCCTCGCGCAGGCAGACCCTGGCCCACACGCCGATCCGCGGCGAGGAGCCCAGGATCCAGTCGGGCACTTCGAGGACGATGCCGATGACGTTCTTGTCGGCCATGGTGTCGACGCCGGTCCACTCGAAGCCCTTGCCGATGCCGTCCAGGTCGGCGAAGAACGGGTCGCTGCGCAGCCCCGCGGAGAACCTGAGCCAGCCCGTCTCGGCGATCTCCGGCTCCGGTCCGAAGCTGACGGGGACGTCGGTGAGGATCTCGTTGCCCGCCGGCTCCCACGACCTGGCGTCGTCGTCGGTGCCGTGGAAGACGCTGACCGTCTGGCGGCCGTCCTTGGGCGCGGAGAAGACGAAGCTGAAGGCGACGTCGGCGCGTGCGTCGCCGTCGTTGTCGATGTTGAGCCGGTACACCGCCTCGGGGTGTGGGTGCGGGCCGTGGGTGGGGTCGAACGCGAACGAGTTCACGTTCATGATGAGCACCGTGCTCTCCGGGGTGCCCGGCGAAGGGAAGGCGAACACGTCGGTGAGGTCGAGACGCGCGTCACCGCGCGGCGGGCGCAGGTTCGGGCCGCTGAGATGGTGGGACATGGCCGTCTCCGATCGAGGTGTCCGCTGTACGGGCGACCTGACCGGGGAGACGCCGGATGCCCAATGACGAGGCTAACCGTGATCTTCCCGGTCCGCCACCATCCCCGCGGCCCTCCTACCGGGCGTCCCAGCCGAGGCGGTCGCGCTGGGCCGCGTAGAGGTCGGTGACGTGCGGGCGCGTGCCGTGGTCGGCCGTCAGACTCTCCAGGTCGCCCTCGAAGTCAGGGGTGAGCTCGCTGTCGGTGCCGTTGACGCCCTGCACGCCGATGGTGACGCTGCGGGGGCGCGACGTCGGCGATCGTGAGCGCGTAGGGGCTCCCACCGGTGACGCGGACGTTCCAGTGCGCGATGCGGGCCCCGAACAGCGGCCCCGAGGCGCCCGAGCCGCCGACCCGGCCGTTGTTCACCAGCGTGATGTCCGTCCTGGCGTTCTCGAACGGCAGCGCCCTGTGGGTGTCGAAGGTCCCCTCGGCCATCCTGCCGCGCCGCCAGACGTTGCCCGACCACAGCCCCTCCAGGTTGAGGCCGTGGTGAACGGCGCCCGACGGCACCGGCACGGTGAACGCCTCGATCTCGAAGTCCTCGACGAGGTTGTCGTGCGACTGCATCCGGCAGGCGAAGCTGTGGTGCGCGGAGCGCCCGCCGACGGCCACCCGGCTCAGCGTGTTGGACTTGGCGGTGGTGAAGCCGAAGCCCAGGTCGCAGGTCGAAGGTGGTGTAGGCGGTTTCCTGGCGCGGGATGAGCAGGCTGCGGCGAAGAGGCGCGAGTGCGGGGAAGCGGGCGGGACGGCGGCCCGTGCGGTCGTCCAGGAAGGTGACGCGAACGCCGGAGGGCACGGGGAAGAAGGGCCGCTCCCTGGTCCTGACGACGCTGACGATCTCGACGTCGTGGTCGGCGGCCAGTCGGCCCGCGAGGTTGAAGACCGTCCGGATGGTGCCGCCCATGCCGTAGGCGTGCAGCAGGAGGATCTTGACCTGCCGGGTATCGGGAGGGCCGGCCCTGCGTGCCCTTCGGCGGTTGGCCGCCCGCAGCACGAGCACGCCCAGGGACGGCAGGCGACTCAGGGCCATCACCAGGCAGACGGCGGCGGTGGTCGCGATGATCGAGCCGACGACGTCGGTCGGGTAGTGCACGCCCAGGTAGACCCTGGCGAGCATCTGCGCGACCACCAACAGGCTGCCGGCCACCAGCACCGGGCGGAAGGCGGTGCCGCGTCTGGTCAGGAGCACGAGGGCGATGACGAGACAGGGTCAGGCACACGTGGCCGCTGGGGAAGCTGTCGTTGCCGACCTCGTGGACCAGGGCGTGGGCGGCGGGCGGGCGAGGCCGGGCGACGATCGCCTTGAACAGCGGGCTGACACTCCAGCCCGAGACGATCACCACCAGCGTGAGCCCGGCGGCGCGCCACCGTCCCATGACGACAAGCGTCGCGGTGAGGACGAAGGTAAGGGCGAGGCCGGGAAGGGTGTCGAAGCCGATGTTGAGCGCCTGAGCCGCCGTGGTCAGCCACGGGGCGCGCGCGCCTTGGACCACCTCGCTCTCGGCCAGGTCGGCCGCGGTCCAGCCGGGCGTACGCGCCGCGAAGCCCATGCCGAGGGTCAAGGCCAAGGCCACGGGGGACAGGATGAGCAGGAGCGGCGTCCACGCGGTCTTGCCGATCACGTGCGGCTTCCGATCGCAGGTGGGTGGTAGGCGCACCAGGTCTTGCCCATGGCCAGGCGCAGCGGGTTCCTGGACAGGACGATCGCCGCGGCGCTGGGACGTACCCTCATGCCCTCACGATAGGAAGGGGCAGGTCAGCGCCCGTTGAGCGCATGGTAAGCGCGGCGTTTGCCTTCGAAGGGACAGGTCGGGATTGCGTGGAGCTGGATTGCGAATAGAACTGCACCAGACCGCGACCTTTTGCTCCGATATGTCCTCGAACGGGTCGGCGAGAGCAGTGCCATCCAGATCAGTCCGGCTCGACCCGGGGCCGACCGCCCTGGCGGGATAGTTTTCCCTGCCATGCGAATCCATCTGGGGTTAATCGCGAAACGAACCGGTTCGGGGGTTCCGGAAGCGCTGGTGGCGAAGGCGGGAAGGGAACGCGCGGACGCCCTCGCCCGCGCCAGGGTCGTGTTCGACCGGCTCGACGGAGGCATCGCCCACATCCTGGCCGCCAAGGCACGGCTCGACGCCGACGATGCATTCCGGGACTCCGGCGAATGGCTCGACGCCTATGCCAACTCTCTCTACCGCTCCGTCAAGAACGACCGTGATGGGCATTCACTCGCGGCCCGCCTCGACGCCGCCGACAGCATTTGGTTTTGCTGGAGCTGCTTTTCGCAATGGACCGTCGCCCCGCCCCTACAACAAGTACCTGGAATGGGAACTCGCCCGATACCCGCTGCCCGGTTGGGACACCGGCATGTTGCTGGACGCCGCCCACCGCATCTCAGGAACGGGCGACGTGTCCCTGCAACGGCGCATCTTCGCCCATGTGGAGGCGGCGGTCCGGCGCGCCGGGCACGGCGCGGTGCTGGACCCATGGGGCGAGGACCTTGACCTGATGCGACCGCAATAGGGCTATCGCGAAAGGCTCCCGCGCAAATGCGGCGCGACCAGAGGCTTTCGCAACAGGCCCACGGACGTCCGGAAATCAGCGACCGGGTGTCGCGGGGGGCGGGGTCGGGTTGTAGTGCTCTGGAAGTTCACGCTTGGGGGCCACGTACTGAGGCGGAGGCAGTGTGACGATCTTGGCCCTCGTGAAGTTGATCTCGACCTTGCCGGTCGGCTTGATGTTGAACAGCTGCGCCATGGACTGGCTGCTGGTGGCCAGGGTGGTGCCGGCCACGGCGACGAAGCCCGCAAGGATCTTCGTCTGCTGTGTGATGATCCAGTTGGTGAAGGTGACGAGCCGGTTGAGCCAGATCTCCGCTTGGACTCTTGTATATGGCGTGAGCATCATGAGGCGGCACGCCCCCAAGTAGCCGAGGACGACGACGACGAGTGCCGCGATCTCCTGCCAGTAGCGGGTGTAGGCGTCGCGTACCTCGTCGACCTGGCCTTCCAAGTTGTAACAGAGTCCGCTGAGCTTCTGCAGGTCGCCACCGAACAGCGCGGTCGCGTGCAGGAACGCTTCCCGGTCGTCGGCGATCCAGTCTGCGCGGGACAGAAAGACGGCGTTGCCGACGATGCTGGGAAACTCGACTTCAAGGGCCTTGGCGAGGGCGCCCCAGTTCGCCTTGGCGTTACCCATTCCCGGAACGTTCGCCACCGCCGTGAGCACGATGCCCACTCCTGTCCAGAGGGCGGGAGCCGACCTGGCGGCATCCTTCAAGGCGTCCAAGGCCGCCTTGTGGAACAGCCGGAATGGTAGTTCAGCCGCCATGTTTCCCCCAGCTCTCGGTTGTCACCTGTAGACGACGGTGCTGTTGAGCTCGGCCTTGAGCCAGTTCGTCTTGATGGTCTCCAGCGCTTTGATCCACTCCAGCACGGTGTCGATGGCCTCATCGATGTAGCGCCGAACATCGTCCTGCGTGTGGCTGTACTGGCCAATCATCACCAAGCCCAGCGTGCCGAATCCGGGAAAGCCGACGTCAGTGCTGCCGATCTCTTGTTTGAGTCTCCTCAAGGCAGGCAGGACTTTTTCGGTGAGGTTCCGCTGGATGCTCGCGATAGCGGTGGAGGTGACATGGATGTCCTGAGCCACGCGCCCACTTCCCCCTGCTCCGGGTGGTTCCCTCGGTTTCTCGTGTGTTGCCGCCATGTAACGCGGCGTTCACATGGCGAGGATAGTATCTTATGTTTTGTCCTGTGTCATGAGTGACTTATGTGACCTGGGGTCACCCAGTGCGAAGAGAGGACTGTCGTGTCTGATTTCCGATTTGATTCCGACGACTTCGATCCGGATGCCCTGGAACGAGTCAGCCGGGAAGCGGAGCAGACGATGCGGCGTCTCGCCGATGTCGAGGGAGAGCTGGGCGAGATACGCGGTGCGGGGACGGGCGCTGACGGCCTGATCGGTGTGGTCACCGACGGGAACGGTCGCGTGGAGAAGATCGAGCTCAACCCGCGCGTGATGCGCCTGGACAGCCCCACCCTGGCCGAGGAGCTGATGAAGGCGATTCGCGATGCTCAGGACGACGGGGAGCGCAAGGCGCGTGAACTGCTGAACGAGGCCACGGGAAGCATGAAGTTCTTCCAGGGCACGTTCGACCCCGCCAAGGTGGAAGAGCGGTTGATGCGGTCCCACGAGTTCTTCGCCGATGCCATGGAAGGCATGGCGAACAGTCAGCTGTGGCGCAGGGATCGCAGCTGAGGGGAGAGTCCGGTTCGGGGTCCGACGCCGGTCGCTCGTCTACGGCTCCCGTCCGGGGGCGGACGGGCGGGCCCAGCCGGTGAGCGATCTGCGGTCGATGACGTCCTCGTAGCGGCCTTCGACGAGGGCGAACCACGCTGCTATCTCGTGCGCCCATCCCATGAGTTCGCCATGCCCGACCTGGCGGCCCATCTCGAAGGCGGCTCGCCGGTGCTGGAGACGCCTCAGATCGGGCGGGCATGGCGATCCTGTGCGGTGACCGGGCCGCACGCCGCGACCCGGCGACCACCCGCGCCCGGTCGAACAGCGCACGGCCGATGGATCATCGCGCCCTTCGGGTAGACCTGCCGTCGCTTCTTCGCCTCGCGGACCCTGGCGACGATGTTCTCGATCACGGCCTCATTGCTCGCCCTGCGCTGGCGGCATATCGACCTGGAGGCCGGGACGATCAGCGTCCGCCGGTCGGTGGGCGTCGTGCGGGTCAAGGGGACGGAGCCGTGGTGAAGGAGGGCGACGCGAGTGCGTGATCCCGGTATCCGGACCCACCAGTGTCAGCGGAGTGTCACGGCTCGTTCTGGAGGCGGAGATGAAGATGCCCCGAGCATGTGACCTGCACATTCTCAGGGCCTTCGGTCCGAGGGGCGTGTTGAACCGTTCGCCTACCTGGTTGATCAGGGCAATCCGTGGCTAGACCTGGAGTAACCCCAACTCGTTGGTTCGCGCAGTCAGCTTGGAAACTCCTTCAAGATCATGTCGCATGAGCCGACAGGTCAAGTGGCCGCGAGTCCTCGTGACGTCCTGCTGATCGCCTTGCGGACGGACGCACAACGCGCACAAGCGCTTGTCCGGCTTGATGCGCCGCACTTGCCTGCCGGTCTACCCGCTTACAAGGTCAGAACCTACCTATGAAGGCAGTACAGGAAGGAATGCACCGCACAATCGCGCGGGCCACAGTTACCGTCGCACTGTCGCTGCCATTGCTCGCCGGCAGCCCCGCTTCCGCCGCGGTTGACCCCTGCCGTGCCGAAGCCACCGGCACTCTCGCCATGGTCCGCGACCTCGTCTCGCTGAACTTCGCGCCCGTCGCTCCCGGGGCTGTGCAGACCATCTGCTCATCAGTGCCCTGGCAGGCAACCTCAGCGCCGATCAGCTCTGTCAGGCGATCCTGCTGCTCAGGTGAAGGAGCAGTGGAGATGACCTGACAGGGCCGATCGCAGCTCTCTTGTAAGGGATGATCGCCAGAGCCCGCTCGCCGGAGACGGTTAGGAGCTGTACGCGTTGGCATCGGTTCGCCACGGTGACCACAAATGTGGCTCTGCCTGCACGGAGTAGCGCCGCGCCGCCCCTATCGAAGCGCTCGATGCTCGGGGCGGCGTAGGGCGGAGATGGCTCATCGACCAGTTCATGTTCATCATGCCCGGTCCCCTGGGTGGTTGCGCCTAGTCGCGGCCATGCCTCCGCCACGACGCCAGGTGGTAAACGGCAACGTTCCGTGCGCCAGCGTCGACCCAGGTAGGGGGTCGGCAGCTGCAGCGACAGGCTCTTGACCATGCCGCAGTTCCGCGGCCAGCAGATCAGCGCCCGCTGTGCCTCCAGGTAGGGCGAAACGACACCTCTGCTGGTGAGTTCGCCAACTTGCCCTGGCGGCCGTCCGGTGACTCCAGCGGATGGCTACACACGTGGGCGTGGCTCCCGGCTCGACGTCAATGGCACGCCCATTCTCACATCGACATCAGCGTCAACCGGCTCAATGGGTGCTACTCGGTAGGTTTTGAACCTTAGAGTGCTAAATGCCCCTTTCGGTAGTTGTTGCGACCATCCAAAGCGGGCTAAGTATCCGAAATCGCCCATTTAGTATCCTAATGGGCGGCAGGCAAGGAGTTTGGCGATTACTATGTGCCGTTTTAACGGTCGGCATTCCGTAATTGTCGATGTCTCCGGATAGTGTCGAATCGCGAGCTAGGGCTCTCGGGCTTCACGAACCACCAATCGCTCTACGGGGGCATGTTCGGTTGGTGATGACTCGCGCAGCCGGACGTCTTCGCCCTCTGCAGGCGCGACGGTCGGATGTTCCCGATGCCCTTACATAGGAGACTGACGTGCTGAATGAAAGCTATCTCTATGCGCACCTTTCTTAGCCGACCTGAATTCTCCCGCGTGGCAGCGGGACTCGCGATTCTCCTCGTCCTAGGTGTGCTCATCGTTGCGCAATCCAGGGAGAGTGCAGCGCAAGTAGCCCCAGTCCCACTGGGAACTGCCCGAAGCTACTCGGTTCTGGGTGGGCAAACGGTCACCAACACCGGGACCACCATCATCGGTGGAGATCTGGGCGTGAGTCCGGGCAGCGCAGTAACCGGGAACCCCACAGTGCTCGGGACGCAGCACATCAACGATGCCCACGCAGCTCAAGCACAATCCGACTTGGTCATCGCATACGACAACGCCGCCGGCCGAGCTCCGACCGCCAGCGTCTCGGGTGACCTCGTCGGTCAGACACTCGTTGAAGGCGTTTACCGGTCCACAGGGCCTTTGGGGCTGACCGGCACGCTCACCCTCGACGCCCAAGGCAATCCCAACGCCGTCTTCATCTTCCAGATCGCCTCGACGCTCATCACCGGATCAGCCAGCAATGTCAATCTGATCAATGGCGCTCGAGCGTGCAACGTCTTCTGGCAAGTGGGCAGCTCCGCGACGCTGGGAACGGGCTCCCACTTCGTGGGCACCATCCTTGCCCTGACATCGATCACGGTGACAACAGGCACCACTGTCGACGGCCGAGCACTGGCCCGTAACGCCGCAGTCACCCTCGATACCAATGTCTTCACCTTCTCTGACTGCGACACGCCGACGCCGACTCCGTCGCCCACGGTGTCGCCGACGGTGAGCCCGTCGCCCACGGTGTCGCCGACGGTGAGCCCGTCGCCCACGGTGTCGCCGACGGTGAGCCCGTCGCCCACGGTGTCGCCGACGGTGAGCCCGTCGCCTAC